>CAIXBE010000370.1 GCA_903917595.1 uncultured Rhodobacterales bacterium | reverse complement strand
GGGCGGAAAGCGGTCACATAGCTGCTATCTGCTTTCTGCCGGGCACGGGGTGGTCAGGAGGGTTAGCGGTCTGTGGGGCCTAGCCATGGAGATTTGACATGCAGATTTGACATTTTGTGAATGTCATTCTGAAATCTTGCCGTCGCCATGTCTACAGGCACTCCCCGCCGTCAATCACTAGCGCATGGCCGGTCATGAAGCCAGATTGATCGGAGGCAAGGTAGACGATGCTGGCCGCGATTTCATCAACCGATGCCCATCGCCCCATGGGAATGGAGCCTGCGACATACGTTTCCAAGGCTGCGCGCCCGCCCATCTGCTGCTGGAAGCCGTTGTTGAAAGGGGTGTCAACAAATCCCGGACACAGCGCATTGCAGCGGATGTTCTCAGCGGCATAATCAACCGCGATCTGGCGCGTCATTGCAACAACCGCGTGTTTGGTGGTGCAATAGGCGATCATGCCACGATCATATTGCACGCCCGAGTTCGAGGCTGTGATGATGATGGACCCTTTGCGCTGGCGTTGCATATGGGGCACCGCGGCACGGGCGGCCACAAAATGCGCCCGCACGTTCAGCCGCCAAGAGGCATCCATGCCCTCAGGGCCGATGTCGGTCAGCCGCCCGGCCACCTGAATGCCCGCGTGGGAATGCAGGATGTCCAGCCGGCCCCGGCTTGCCACGAGGTCGATCGCAGCCGTTACGCCGGCATCGTCGCCCGCATCAAGCGCCATGGCCTCGGCCTGCCCACCCGCGCCGTGGATCTCGGCTGCCACTGCGGCGGCCCGCGCGCCGTCCAGATCGGTGACCGTCACATGCGCGCCCTCGCGCGCTAGCGCCAGCGCCCCGGCCCGTCCTATGCCCGACCCGGCCCCGGTCAGGAATGCCACCCGCCCGTCAAGCAGCATCGGCGCCCTCCTTTTTCGGCCCGCGCCGCAGGATCACCTGCGCGGCCACGAGAAGCAGCAGTGAGACCACCAGCACCATTGTGCCGATGGCGTTGATCTCGGGTGTGACACCGCGGCGGATCGAGGAGAAAACGTAAATCGGCAGGGTCGTTTCGGACCCGGCGACGAAGAAAGCAATGATGAAATCATCAAAGCTGAAGGTGAAGCTCAGGAGGAACCCCGCAAGGATACCGGGGAAGATCAGGGGCAGTGTAACTTGGCGAAAGGTGGCGAAGGGTGAGGCGTAAAGGTCGGCGGACGCCTCCATCAGGCTGCGATCCATACCGGCAAGACGGGCGCGCAGGATGATGATGACGAGCGACATCGAAAACAGTGCGTGGGCAGCGATGAGGGAGCCATAACCCATCGACAGTTGCGGGGCCTGACCTTCCGGCGCCAGTAGCGCCAATAACGGGTTGATCCAGCCGAAGAGCGTGACGAGAGCAATCAGCGTGGCGATGCCAATGACGATGCCCGGAACCATGACGGCGACATAAATCAGCGCATCGGCCACCACGCGAACGCGGCCCTTCATGCCTTGGAGGGCAAGTGCGGCCATGGTGCCAAACACAGAAGCAATCAAGGCTGAGGTCAGCGCGACGATGAAGCTGGTCCACAGCGCTTCGGTCACGAAGGGGTTGGACAGCGCCTTGCCATACCATTGCACCGAAAAGCCGGTGAACTGGCTGGCATGGCGGCCCGCATTGAAGCTGAAGATCGCGATGACCGCGATCGGCAGGTACAAAAACAGATAGACGGCAAAGGCATAAAGGCGCATCTGGGGTTCCTTTACATCAAAGCCACGTCGTCCCGCACGCCACCTATGCGGCGCATCAGCCACATGTAGAGCGACACGGTGACCAGCATGATAACCACCAGCGTGACGGCCACCGCCGCCCCGAAGGCCCAGTTGCGCGACTGCAGGAAAAGATCGACCAGCGCGTTGCCGATGAAGAACACCTTGCCACCACCCAGCATGGCGGGGATCAGAAACTCGCCCATCAGCAGGATGAACACCAGCATGCAGCCGGTGGCGACCCCGGGCAGCGACAACGGCAGCGTGACTTGCAGGAAACTGCGCAAGGGAGGGGCGCCAAGGTCGGCGGATGCCTCCAGCAGGCGTTTGTCCAGCCGTTCCAGGCTGACATAGACCGGCAGCACCATCAGCGGCAGATAGCCGTAAACGATGCCGGTCAAGACCGCAAAGGGGGTATTGATAAGCCGCACCTGACCAAAGCCCAGCCAGTCGATCACCGCAGGCAGGCCCTGGCCGCCCAGAATGAAGATCCACGCATAGCTGCGGATCAGGATCGAGGTCCAGAATGGCACGATGACCAAGATCAACAGCAGCGTGCGCCATTTCGGATCGGCTTGCATGGCAAGGAAATAGGCCAGCGGATAGGCGATGAGGAGCGACAGAATCGTGCCCAGGGGCGCCAGCATCAACGTGTTCTTGAACGCGGCCGCCCGGGCGGGAAGGTTCGCATATTGAGCGAAGGTGAAGGCGGGAACGTAACCGCCCGCCGCCGCCCGCTCGCCAAAGCTGAACACCACGACGAAACACAGCGGCAGCACCAGCATGACTGCAAACCACAGCCCCGCCGGGGCCAGTAGAAGCCATGTGGATAGCCGCCGCTGCATCTGCTTATGCCGACTTGAACCGAGCCATCAGCTCAGCCCGGTTCGGATCGGTCAAGGTGGCCGCCGCGCCGAACTCCAGCGCGTTCAGGAGGTCGGCCGCCGGATAGAGGATCGGGTCGTTCAAAACCTCGGGCGGCAACAGAGCGTTCAGCCGGGCATCTGCCACCGGATAACCGTGGAACAGGGCTTCCTTGGCGTTGACCTCGGGCTTCAGCAAGAAGTTGATCAGCGCATATGCCGCGTCACGGTGCGGTGCGCCCTTTGGAATGGCGTAGAAGTCGGACCACAGCTCGCCGCCCTCTTTGCCCAATACATAGACAATTTCCGGCATGTCGCGGTTCAACTGCTTGCCGTCGCCGGTCCAGCAAATGGTCATCCATGCATCGCCCGACCGCATCGAGGGCTGGTAGTCCGAGCTGATGGCGAAAAGATGCGGTTTAGTGGCCAGAAGAAGTTCCTCGGCCATGGCCAGTTCCGCCGGATCGATCGAGTTGAAGGAATAGCCAAAGGCCTTCAGCGCAGCGCCGATGGTGGTCAGCTGATAGTCATGCACCATGGTGCGGCCCGAGAAGGTGGTCTGCGTCAGATCAAAGAACTCTTTCCAAGTGCTGGGTGTGGTGCCGCCAGTGTGGTTGGTGTTCACCGCAAAGCCGGTGGTGCCCCAGTTCTTTGGCACGGCATAGATCTTGCCATCCACTGTGCCCGGCCCGGCAAAGCGCTGGTCAAAGGCGGCGGTGTCATAATTTGGCAAAAGTACCAGATCGAGAGGCTCGATCAGGTCCTGCTCGACATAGGTGGAGATGGTATAGTTGGTGGGCACGAATACATCCCAGCCCGAACCGCCCGCCTGCAGTTTTGCCAGCATCTCTTCGTTGGAGCCAAAGACGTTGACCTGTATCGCCGCGCCGGATTCTGCGGTGAAGGCGTCGAAGTTGGCGACGTCATGGTAGTTGGGCCAGGTGGCCAAGACCACACGGTCGCCGATGGTCTGGGCGTGGGCCGCGCGTGGTATGAGGCCCGGCATCGCAGCCCCCAGCACCACGGTGGCCGCGCCAAGGCCGGTCACCCCAAGAAAATGCCGACGCGTCACCGAGCCCTTTTGATAACGCCGCAACTCTTCCATGAACTGCTGACGCGAGATGTGGTCAATCTTGTCGGTCATTGCCTAACTCCCTGTTGGTTGGTTCTGTCAGTCTTGTGGCAAGATAAGGCCCGTTTCCGGCGCCCATGAAATGAAACCTGCGTCACCCGGGGCAAAGCTGCCCGCGCTCGCTTCGGCCTGCCGGGCGACGAGCACCAGAAGGTCGCCAAGGCTGGCATGGCGAACAAGATACTCGGTGTGTTCGCCCAGAAAGATACGGTTGATGACTGTGACGGCTTCGGCACCAGTGCGGGCACTCTTGGCAAGGTCGATCTGTTCGGGCCGGATGCTGAGTACGGCCTTGGAACCCAGTGGCAGCGCGCCCGAAACCCGGCCTGCAAAGCGCTGGCCGACAGGGGTTTCGATCTGGCCTTCGGTCGCCGACAGGGCGGTCAGCCTGCCATCAATGAAGTTGGACTTCCCCACAAAATCGGCCACATAGCGGCTGATCGGCTGGTCATAGAGCGCGTTGGGAGAGCCCGATTGCACGATGCGCCCGCCGCGCATGATGCAGATGCGGTCCGACATCGACAGCGCCTCTTCCTGATCGTGGGTCACAAGGACAAAGGTGATACCAAGCTGGCGCTGCAGGGTCTGCAACTCGATCTGCATCTCGCGGCGCAGCTTGCGGTCAAGAGCTGCCAAAGGCTCATCGAGAAGCAGGACCTTCGGCTCGTTCACGATGGCACGTGCCAGCGCCACGCGCTGTTGCTGACCACCCGACATTTCCCAGATCCGTCGAGGGCCAAAGCCCGACAGACGCACCATGTCCAAGGCGCGGTCCACCTTGCGGGCCACATCGGCCCGGTCGGGGCGCGGGCGGTGCTGCATCAAGCCATAGCTGATGTTCTGGGCCACCGTCATATGGGGGAACAGCGCGTAGTGCTGAAACACCATGTTTACCGGGCGGCGGTAGGCCGGCACATCGGTCACGCGTTCGCCGTCCAGATAGACCTCGCCCGAGGTGGGGGTTTCAAACCCCGCAAGCATGCGCAGGGCTGTGGTCTTGCCGCAACCCGACGGACCCAGAAAGGACAAGAATTCACCCTTGCCGATGCCAAAGCTGAGCGCATCAGCCGCCAGCACCGTGCCATAGCGTTTGGTGGCTGCGCGAAACTCGGCGACCAGAGGGCGGTTGGCTTTTTGATCTTTAGCGCCACTGTCGAACTGACTTTGCATGGGGCCGCATCTATCCTATGAAACTGAGGAAAGCGTAGGAGAAGTGCGATTGGTTGTATATATCACAAATAGGGTATCCTGGCAGTCATGGCGGCAAAAATGAGCCAGCCGCACTGGGCGCTTGCGGCAGAGGTGGTGGCTGCGTTAGACAGTCCCATCCTGCCCCAAACCTTGGCAGAGTTGTTGCGGCAGGTGGCGCCCTTCTCCTACACAGTGATGTTTGGCTACCGTGGCGCAGACCAGCCCATTGACCTTTACGATGACTTCCCGCCCGGCAAGCGCAAGATTTTTGTGACCGACTATCAGGCCGGGCCGTACATGCTGGATCCGTTCTTTCTGGCCGCCTCGCGGTCGGTTGCGCCCGGGCTGTACCGGTTGCGCGATCTGGCGCCGGACCGGTTCTATCAGGGCGAATACTTTCGGAGTTACTATGTGCAGACCGGTTTGGCCGAAGAAATCGCCTATTTCGTCACCCTGCCGGACCAATCGACCCTGACGCTGTCGCTGATGCGGGCGGAAAAGCCATTCTCGCAAAAAGAGTTCGTAGCTCTTGAGGCGGTGTTTCCCTTTGTCGCGGCAACTGCGCGACGGCACTGGCCGGGACTGGACCAGAAGCTCGACAAGAGTGGCGGTTCTCTGCGGCGGCGACAGCGGCAGATGACCTATGATCTGGGCAGCTTTGGCGCGGGCGTTCTGACCCCGCGCGAACGCGAGGTGGCCGAGTTCACGCTCAAGGGTCACTCCGCCGAATCCGCCGGGCAAATTCTGGGAATCGCAGCAGGAACCGTCCGTATTCACCGGCGCAATATCTATTCCAAGTTGAACATCAACTCGCAGGGCGAACTCTTTTCGCGTTTCCTCAGCACCCTTGTGGACCTTACATGAAATCCAGGACTGCGGGCAAAAGCCAAGATGCTTGGATGGCCTGGGAAACTCCGCAGTTTCGACCGCGTCAAATGATTGTCAACAATAATGAAACTTGTAGCTGATGGTCCGCTTTGGGCAGCGTTCGCCCGAAAATTGCTCTGTCAGCGACTGGCCGCTTAGGGCCGCCCGATGCATTTCGCACCGGGCGGAGAGTCGTCAGAGATCAACTCCTTCCGACAGCGCCAAAGCGTCGTCGAGGTCCACGCCTAGGTACCTTACGGTGCTGTCCATCTTCGTGTGACCCAAGAGCAGCTGAACGGCTCGGAGATTTACTGTCTTCTTGTATATTTGCGCTACCTTCGTTCGCCTCATCGAATGGGTGCCATAGGCACTTGACTCAAGGCCAATACAGTTGACCCATTCCCGCATGATCCGAGCATATTGCCTGGTTGAAAGGTGTGAGCTCGCGTGTAACCGGCTCGGCCATAGAAATTCTGATCCGATCATTTCAGTATCGGCGATCCATTTCTCCAATGAGTGACGGGTCGTCTCGGTGATCTCACAGCGAACCGGTTTGCCGGTCTTGCTCTGTGTCACCGATGCGCGGTCCTTGACCTGACCCGCCGCGAAGACATCACGCACTTTCAGGCTGACGAGATCACAACCCCGAAGCTTGCTGTCGATGGCCGTTTTGAACAAGGTGAGATCGCGCTTGTTGTCCGCCATCTCAAGTCGGACTCTGATCGACCAGACATGCTTGGGTGCCAAGGGGCGCTTTTGTCCAACGATCCGTCCCTTGTTCCATGCAGGACGGCGCGAAACGACGATTGGAAGGGTTTCGGAAGGCATAGGTTTTCCTCCTGTCCCCCAGTCCCACCCAGTCTCCGGCTAGTCCGGCAACGATCACATAGCACTTTCCTGCTCATCTCGTGCGCATCGGGCGGAGAGAGGACGTTCGCTGCGGTTGGCATCAATCATAGCTTCAAATCTGGGATGTTAGTGACCACGGCATTTGTTGCCGTCGTGACGTGTATCGGCATTGGCTTTTATCTCGGGACGCACACACGACGGTAGATGGTCGCAAACGCCGGCAAAGGTACACTGACGCTGACAGACATGGGGGCAATCCTCGCCATCGCCATCGCCACCGGCGACGCGCTGACGCTGTTCACCGGAGCACCCCCGAACGAAGCATCCGGCTGGCTGCGGGTAGTGGACGAAGTCACTCGCGCGGTGTTTGAGCGGGAGATCGCCGCCTATTTGCTTGCCAACACGCAGTTCCCGTCGCCCTCGCTGTTCACAAACAGTGGGGCAACGCCAGCAGCGGTCGCTTGTGACTGCTCAGGGGTCTATTTGGAGACCGATTATTGATTGGCTCAGGCAAGCTTTTGGGTGGATTGTACTTCGGATGGGAAATTAGCCTGCTGCGTGTTCGCTTGGTTCCGGGTTTTCAGGCAACTCAAGATTATCAAGCGTCCGCTTCATGCGCGGGGCGACAAAATCGACGAATGCGCGCAGCTTTGGAGCCGGAATGCGCGTTTGCGGAAAGACCAGATGGACGGGAACGGGTGGAGGAGTCACCTCTTGAAGGATTGGGGCAAGGCTTCCTTGGCGAATTTTTTCTGCGACCATATAAGACAAAGCAACGGTGATGCCTTCCCCTGCTTCGGCGGCTGCGATCGCAGAGACAGCGTCGTTGATTTCGAACCTTGGCATGAAAGAAACGCTCTTGCCGCTTCGCCCGTCCAGAAAGCGCCACTCGCGGTTGGGCATCAGGCCGGTAAAGGCAATCATCGCATGCCGGGTCAGGTCTGAGGGTACGGTTGGCGTGCCGTGCCTGGCAAGATAGTCCGGGCTGGCCACCAACAGCCTGCGGACGGAGCCCAGTTTTCGCGCGACCATGGTTGAATCCGGCAATGGCCCGATGCGGACTGCAGCATCTATGCCTTCCTCGATCAGGTTGGTGATGCGGTCCAAGAGCAGAACGGACAGGGTGACCTCAGGATACTCGCTCAGAAACTGACAGGCGACGGGTGCCAGCAGCGATCGCCCAAGCGTCACCGAAGCGGTAACTGTCAGGTGTCCTCGGGCCGTCGCGGTCGCGCCCAACGCTTCGCGCTCGGCGGCGCCGAGGTCGTCAAGAACGCGGCGCGCGCTTTCCAGAAACCGCAATCCGACGTCGGTGATCGCCAGACGCCGCGTGGTGTGCTGGAACAGTCGCGCCCCAAGCCGGTCTTCCAGAGCCGATACCGCCCGGGTCACGGCGGGCGGCGACATGCGTAGGCGCTGGCTGGCTTTGGAAAAGCTGCCGGCGTCGTTGACCGCAATGAAGACCTCGATTTCGTGAAAGCGATCCATTCATTCCTCCTGATGGAATAATCAATTCCATATTTCGTGTATTCTTGCAACTCGCGAAGTCAAGCATAGTCCGCGGCAAGGCTATCAGGCGCACCACTTCGTTCCGCCAAAGAAAGGACATCCCATGGTCAATCTCTCCCGTCGCGGCTTCGGGGTCGCACTCGCAGCACTTCCCCTGTCCGCCGCGCTTGCACCCCATTCGGCCGCGCGGTCTGCCGGCCCCCTTGCGCGCCTGCCGGTGGTGGCGCGCTATCAGATCGGGCGCTTTGAGGTCACCGTGATTTCGGACGGCTACATCGACTTTCCCTTTGACCTGTTCACCGGGGCAGGGCCAACAGACGTGAAAGCGGCCGGGGATGCGGTCTTTGCCGCCGGAGCGAACGGCATCCGGGCCAGTTTTTCGACCTACCTCATCAATGACGGCGAACGCTATATTCTCGTCGACAGCGGCCCGGCCGGAACCGTCAGCGCCACGTCGGGCTATCTGCCGGGGACGCTTGAAGCCCTCGGGGTCGCGGCAACCAGCATTGATGCCGTGATCCTTAGCCATGCGCATGTCGATCACATCGCGGGCATGGTCGCGGGCGGGCGCAACAACTATCCCAACGCGGAAGTATACATCGACCGCCGCGAGGTCGCGACCTTTACCGACCCCGTTATGCTCGCACGGGCACCAGAGATCACCCACTCCAGCTTTGCCGCGAACGAGCAACTGGTCTCGCTCTACCCGCGCTTGCAGCAAATCGACGGCGACCGCGAGATTTCGCGCGGAGTGTCAGTGTTCGATCTGTCGGGGCACACACCGGGCCAGATCGGCGTGAAGATCGAGGATGCAGGTCAAAGCCTGCTGCTGGTGGCCGACATGCTGTTCCACCCGGCGGCACACCCGGCCATCCCCGGATTTGGCATCGTGTTCGAGATGGACAAGCCAGCCGCCGACGCCGCCCGCGCCCGTTTCTTTACCGAAGCGGCCGAACAGAAGGCTCTGATCGCCGCGACCCACATGCCGTTCCCCGGAGTCGGGCGAATCGTGGGCGATGCCGGCGCGCTGCGCTGGTTGCCCGCCGACTGGTCCTATGTCTGATCTGTCCCGGTGGTGCCGCGCTGGCACCGCCTCTTCAACAGGAGTCTCCCTTATGTCCCGCCCCCCTTTGCCGCCTTTTACCGCCGAGACCGCCACGCAAAAGACGCGGATGGCAGAGGACGCCTGGAACGGGCGTGATCCGGCGCGTGTGGCGCTGGCGTATACTTCCGACAGCCAATGGCGCAACCGGGCCGAGTTTCCCCGGGGCCGCGCCGAGATCGAAGCCTTCCTGACCCGCAAATGGGCGGGCGAGCACGACTACCGCCTGATCAAGGAGGTCTGGGCCTTTCATGGCAACCGGATCTCGGTGCGGTTTGCCTATGAATGGCGCAATGACGCCGGGGGTTGGTTCCGCAGTTACGGCAACGAGAACTGGGAGTTTGACGAAAACGGTCTGATGGCCGTCCGGCACGCCAGCATCAACGACCTGCCCATCGCCGAATCCGACCGCAAGTTTCATTGGCTGCTGGGCCGCCGCCCGGACGATCACCCCGGTCTCAGCGCGCTTGGATTGTAAACCCGCATCCAGCCCGGAGGGGCCAAAATGACGCATCGCTTTGCCGACATCGCCTTTACTCCGACCGTGAAGCAGGTGCAGGAGCGCCAGGGCAGTCGCGTTGCCTATCCACCGTCGCGGCCCATGGCGCAGCTTCGAGGCCGTGGAATACGCCACGTTGGAATGGGTGGACTGGTTCAACAACCGCCGCCTGCTCGAACCCATCGGGAACATCCCGCCCGCGGAAGCCGAAGCAAACTTCTACGC
>CAIXBE010000369.1 GCA_903917595.1 uncultured Rhodobacterales bacterium | reverse complement strand
CCTTCGATGTAACCCCGGCTCGATTGATTTCCGGCATCATCACCGAGTTCGGTATTATCCTGCCCCCTTTTACTTTCAACTTGGAGTCAGTACTGACAGTCGCGAGATAAGGCTAGACTTAACGATTTGTGGTTGGTGCAGAGGCACGGTTTGTGCCTAGTCAGATCTCCGAAACTGTTCATGCAGGCTCCGGATGCCAACAGGTCTAGTTGCCCTTGTCATCCGCATTGTCGATCACGGCTTGCCAACGACCCAAGCCGAGTTGGTCGCCGAGATGCAGGAGTGGTTCTCGAACCAATCGGACGGCAAGAAGATGCCTGACAGTCGCAGTATCCGGCGCAGGATCACACCGATCTGGAGAGCCTTGCGGCGCGAGGATCCATGAAGCTGCGGACCCGCGACGGGCCACATCAGGCGGTTTGGTAATCCTCCCCGAAAGTAAGGGGCTGCATAAGTAGAATTTTCTTGGCAAGATGAACGAGGAGATTCTGAATGAAGACAAGCAGATACACTGAGGCGCAGATCATCGCGATCCTGCGGCAGGCCGAAGGCGGTGTTCCGGTGGCCGAGTTGTGCCGTGAGCATGGCATGAGCAACGCCTCGTTCTACAAGTGGCGGGCCAAGTATGGCGGCATGGATGCGTCGCTGATCAGCCAGATGAAGGCCATCGAGGACGAGAACCGCCGGCTGAAGCGGATGTATGCGGACCTCAGCATGCAGGCGGATTTGTTGAGGGAGGCTCTGGGAAAAAAGTAACTCGGCCGTCTCAACGCCGCGAGATGGCCGAGAATGCGGTGGCGCGAAGAGGAGCGAGCGTTGCGCTGGTCTGCCGCGCCTTTGGGGTGAGCGAGACCTGCTATCGCTATGGCCCGAAGCTGAAGGCTGAGAACGAGGAGATCGCCGATCTTCTGGTCGGCCTGACGGACGCCCGCAAGACCTAGGGGTTCGGGCTGTGTTTCCTGCATCTGCGCAACGTCAAAGGTCACCCGTGGAACCACAAGCGCGTCTACCGGATCTACTGCGAGCTGGAGCTGAACCTGCGGATCAAGCCCCGCAAGCGGCTGAAGCGGGAGAAGCCTGACGCCTTGGCGGTGCCTGAGGCCCCAAACATGACCTGGTCGATGGACTTCATGGCCGACCGTCTCGGCGATGGCCGGGCGTTTCGGCTGCTGAACGTGCTGGATGACTTCAATCGCGAAGGTCTGGGGATAGAGGTAGATTTCTCGTTGCCAGCAGAGCGGGTCATCCGCAGTCTGGATCGCATCATCGAATGGCGTGGCAAGCCAGGCACCATTCGGGTTGATAACGGCCCGGAATACATCAGTGAAAAGCTGATGAAATGGGCTGAGAAACAAGGGGTTGCCATCCTCCACATCCAGCCCGGCCAACCCCAGCAGAACGCCTACATCGAGCGTTACAACCGCACGGTCAGGCACGAATGGCTCGACCAATACATCATCGAAAGCATCGAGGAGGCGCAGGATCACGCCACGCAATGGTTGTGGACTTACAACAACGACCGGCCCAACATGGGCATAGGCGGCATCACACCCGCCCAGAAACTGAAAAGGGCCGCGTAAATTCTACGAATGCACCCCGTTAAGAACGGGGGGATTACCGTTTTGCGGCCGCCCTGATCGTCGGCGTGATGGACCAGTCGGGGTTTCGGGCGGTAAGCACTGGCCACGGCATCGACACCGGCGCGGAGGGGCGAATCCATCAGGTGGGCATAGCGCTGGGTCGTCTGCGTCTGGCTGTGACCCAGCAGCTTGCCGATCATCTCCAAGGAGGCGCCGCCGCTGACCAGCAAGGACGCGAAGGTGTGTCGCAGGTCGTGGATGTGGACATCGGCAAGCCCGGTCTCCTGCTGGATCTTCGCCCAGAACCGGCGCACTTCCTGAACCGGCTGACCGGGCGTATCGCCGGGGAAGAGCCATGGCGCCCCTTTCGGCACCAGGAGAAGGCGTTGGCGCACGATGGCGGCGGTCTCGTCCGAGATCGGCACGCGGTGAACCTGCCGCTGTTTCGTCATCGCGGGTGGCTTCGACCAGCTGAGCTGCTCGAGGTTGAACTGATCGAACCGGGACTGCCGTACCTCGCCCAGCCGTGCGCCAGTCAACATGCACATCCGGATGATGTCTGCCGCGCGCCGGTCCTCGGCACCATCCAGCGCGGCGGCAAGGCTGGCGATCTCCTCCTTGGAAAGGAACCGTTCGCGTGGGGTCTCTGTTCGCCGATAGAAGCGCTGGGCGGGATTGTCCTCGCACCATCCCCATTGGACTGCCAGCGTGAACATCTTGCGCAGCACCTCGCCGATCCGATTGGCGCGCACGCAACTACGCCGCGTGTGTTGCGTCTGAGTGACCGCGCCACGCCTGACATTCGATCGGCGCCCGGATCTTGTGATGCCCTGCTCTGGCGTTCCGGTTCCGTCCATGGGTTGCCCGGCAAGCTGGCAACCCATGCAGGCCTGAATGTAACCATCGACCGGTCCGCCCTATGGACTGTTCAAGCCACGGGCCAAACTGCCCGTGCATTCTGGCGTGGGCCGAATTCAGGGCGTTGGGCCAGGGATCCTGCCGCGTAAGAGAGTCACTCACGCCGGCCGCAAGTCAGACACCGCCATGGCATGGGCGTCAAAGCCCTCGTAAGTCGCAAACCGGTGAACATGGGGAGCGAGGGCCGCGAGACCTTCGCCGGTCACATGGGCGACAGAGGCGCTTTTCATGAAACTATGCACGCCAAGCGGAGAGCTCCATTTCGCGCCACCGGCGGTTGGCAGGACGGCGTTCGGTCCCAAAAGGTAGTTGGCGGCAGACCCCGGCGTATGTTCGCCCAGAAGGATTTCCGAGGCATTGCGGATATGGCTCAGGTGATCGAAGGGGTGCTGCGACAGGATCTGCAGATGTTCGGGCGCGTAATCGTTGATGAAGGCATAGGCTTCGGCGGCTGTTGCCGTCGTCAGAATGCCACCGTGATCGCCGCCAAGGACCGCTTGGGCAAAGGCGCGGCGCTGCGGTGTCATCTTGGCCAGAAGCTGCGGCAAGCGGGCCGCTACCGCCTCGGCCAGCCCGGGCGCCCAGGTCACCAGATGGACCGAACTGTCTGCGCCGTGTTCGGCTTCGATCAACACATCCAGCGCGATCCGGTCCAGATGCGCGGTCTCATCGGCCAGAAGGATCGCTTCGCTTGGCCCGGCAGGCACATGTGAGGCTATCTGGCCGGAGAGCAGCCGCTTGGCAGAAACCACCCATGGGCTGCCCGGGCCTTCGAAGACCACGCAGCGGGGAATGGACTGCGTCCCAAAGGCGGCGGCGGCAACCGCCCCCGCCCCGCCTGCCCGAAAGACGCGGCGGATACCCGCGAGCCGCGCTGCCACCAGCGTGGCTGCATCCACGCTGCCATCCGGGCCGGCCGGGGTCAACAGGACCGGCTCTGGCACGCCAGCCACCACCGCGGGGATCGTCGTCATCAGCGTGACCGAGGGGAACGACCCCTTGCCCCGCGGCGCATAAAGGGCGGCACTGTCGACCGGAGTGGTGCGTTCGCCCACCAGAACACCAGGGCGGATTTCCTTCAGCCACATCTCTTGCGGCAGCTGGGCCTGATGGAAGCGGCGGATGTTGTCGGCGGCAAGTTCAAGCGTTTCGATCAGCGCGACGTCCAGCGCGGCGAAGGCTGCGTCGAATTCGGCGGGCTGAACCTCGACCCCCTTTTCGCGAATATCGGCCCGGTCGAAATCCCGGGCAAAGTCGATCAGCGCCGCATCGCCCCTGTCGCGCACCGCGGCGATGATCCGACCCGCGCCTTCCATCTGCGGCGCAAGATCGCTTTCGGGCCGCAACAGCAGGGCAGCCCGATCAGCAGGCGACAAAGAGCCATAGTCCCGGATTTGCGGCTGAAATTCCTGTGAGCCAGTCATGGTTTCAATCCTTGGCCAGTTTCGGCGAACTGAGGTCCTGGGCCATCACCTTCAGCGATTCCTCGCGGATATCGGCAAGCACCTTGCGCTTGATGGCCATGAAAGCCGGATCGGTCAGAAGATCCGGGCTGCGGGGGCGGGGAAGATCAACCGCATGGACGCTTTTGACCAGGCCGGGACGGCTGGCCAGCACGACCACGCGGTCCGCAAGGAAGATCGCCTCGTCCACGTCATGGGTGATGAAGATGACCGTGACCTTGTGGTCCTCCCAGATCTTCAGCAAGAGCTCCTGCATCAGGCCCCGGGTCTGGGCATCAAGTGCGCCAAAGGGTTCGTCCATCAAGAGAATCGAGGGCCGGTAGACCAGTGCCCGCGCGATGGCCACCCGCTGCTTCATCCCGCCGGAAAGCTGGTGCGGCCAGGCATTCTCGAACCCGCGCAGGCCCACCGCCTGGATCAGTTCGGCGACAGCCTCGGTCTTTTCGGCGGGCGAGAGCTTCGACTTTTCCAGGGCGAAGCGGATGTTGCCCGCGACCGTCATCCATTCGAACAGCGAATAGGACTGGAAGACAAAACCCCGGTCGCGCCCCGGCCCCGTAACCGGGCGGCCGTCGATGGTGATCTGGCCAAGGCTTGGCTCTTCCAGCCCGCCCACCATGTTCAAAAGCGTGGACTTGCCGCAGCCGGAAGTTCCGACGACGGCCACGAATTCATTGGGCTGGATGTCGAGGTCGATTTTCTCGATGGCGGTAAAGGGCGCGCCATTCACCGTGAAGACCTTCTTCACGCCGGATATGGCAACGCGGGGTGGGGATGTCGGGCTCATTTCGGGCCTCCCTTCCAGCGAAACAGCCTTTGGCCCATCCGTTTGAAGGCAAGGTCGGTCACCAGGCCCAGAATCCCGATGAACAGGGTTCCCCACAGGATCGTGTCGGTCGCCAGATAACGCTGCGCATCCATGATCCGCCGACCCAAGCCTTCATTCGCGGCGACAAGTTCGGCCACCACCAGATAGGTCCAGGTCCAGCCCACAGTGATACGCAGCGTGTCCCAGATGCCCGGGGCGGCGGCGGGCAGGACGATGCGGCGCAGGATTTCGCCTTCGGTAAAGCCAAGCGTCTGGCCGGTGCGGATCAGCGCCCCGTCGACGCCCTTGACGTTGTCCATCACCATCAGCGCCTGGCTGAAGAAGGTGGCGATGAACAGGATCAGGATCTTCTGCGCATCGCCGATTCCGGCCCAAAGAATGGTCAGCGGGATCAAGGCCACGACCGGCATGTAACGCACGGTCGAGATGAAGGGCTCCAACGCGCCCTCGGCCAGGCGGTAGGTGCCCATCAGGATGCCGACCGGCACCGCAATCAGCGTGGCTGCCGACCAGCCCAGCAGGATCCGGTAGGTGCTGATGGCGGCGTCATGCAGAAGGATGCCTTCGGAAAGCTGGCGCCAGCCCTCGGCCAATATGGCGCCGGGTGAGGGCAGGAAAAGCTTCTGGACCAGACCCGAAGCCGTGACGGCCCACCACAATAGAAGAAGGACCAGAGGCACCGCCCAGCCCGCCGCGATGAAGACCGGTCGCGGGATCTCCTGGCGCAGCCGCAGCAGGCCGCGCCGACGCGGCCGATTGGCCGCCGCTTCCGGGGACGGGTTCATGGCTGATGCCTCTGGTCTGCGCATTACTGGCCTGCCGCGCTTGTCAGGGCGTCCATCGAGATCAGCTCGTCCAGCGTTGGGATCTTGGTGATCTCGTCAGGGTTCGATGCCTGCATGATCGCGCCGATTTCACCGATGGTCGCCGGAAAGTCGCTGCCAATAGCCGCAAGGTTTTCAGACGCGGTGTAAAGGCGGACACCTGCGAAGGCCGGGGTGAATTCCTCCATCGGGCTGCCGACGGCTTCGGCGATGATCGCGCCGCCTTCCTCGGGGTTCTCGCGAATGAAGGTCACCGCCTGATCCCAGGCTTTGACGAGCGCAATGGCCTTATCCGGGTTGGCGGCCAGCCATTCCGGCGTAGCGATCATCAGGTCGCTGATCAGGCCGGGCCGTTCGGCTGCGGTCAGAAGGACCTTCTGCCCGTTGCCCTGCGCAAGTGCTGCCGAGATATAGGGCTCGTACGTCACGGCAGCATCGACCTGCCCCGCAATCAGGGCCAGCCCGGCCTCAGATGCCCCCATCGGCACATGGGTGATATCGGCAACCGACATCCCCGCGCTGCGCAAGGCATCGTTGATCAGCAGATCGCTGGTCGAGCCCGCTTCAAAGGCCACGCTCTTGCCCTTCAGGTCGGCCACCGTGGCGATATCGGCATTGGCGATCACGGCATCCGCCTCGAACGAGACGTCAAGGATCAGGAAGCCCTTGACGTTCAGCCCGGCATTCTGGATCGCGATCGTCGTGTTGGTCGCGGCCACCGTCACATCAAGGCTGCCGCTGGCCAGCGCGGCGGTGACGTCCTGGTCCCAACTGAAATTGGTCAGCTCGACCTCGACGCCATTGGCATCGAAAAAGCCCTTCTCTTCGGCCACCCAAAGCGGACCATAGCCCAGCCAGGGCTGCAAACCGACCCGTATCGGATCGGCCAACGCCAGGCCTGCAGTTGAAACCAGAATGGCTGTCGCCAAGGTTGCGGTTATGCTTTTCATTCTTCGTCTCTCCCCTTCTTTCAGGATGCGCCGTTGCTACTGGGTTCCCGCGCGGTCGACGGCACCAAGGCGCGCGCAAGAAAGTTCATGGTGATGCGGCCAACATCGTTCATCGATCCGGGGTCGGGCAAAGCGCCACACCAGGCCACGGACGACGCCGAGAAGATCATCCCGCCTAAGGGCAGATGGCGCAGCGTCATCTCGGCACAGCGGCGGGACTTGGACTCATGCTCGCCGCCCGGATGCCAGCGACCTGCATCGGCAAGAAAGTCGTCCGGAAACCCGTCGGCCCGGGCGACGACAATCGTCTCCGGATGGGTCCCCAGATGCCGGTCGGTGGCATCGACCTCATATCCGGCGGCTCCGCCCAGAACGGTGCCTTCCGTGCCGAACTCGGTCGAGTGAACGCCTTCGAACAGCCAGGACAGCGCCGGGTCATGGCTTGCCGGCGTCCGCTGAAATGGCCGCGCCCTACCGAACCCCATCAGCGAGATCGCCCCCCCAATAAGCGAAAACTCACCCTTGCCGCGATGGCGAAGGAAGCCCCCTGGCTCGCCCGTCAGGGAAAGCGCCTGTTCGGCCAAGGGGCCGTCCCAGGTGCGCCCGCATTCGGATGGGCCCCGCCGCAGCTCCATCAGATCGTCCCGAAACGCGACGGTTGCCGCAAAGCCATTGCCGCCCAGATAGGCCAGACTGCCGCCAGCGGCGACAAAGCCTGCGATGGTCTCTTCCATCTTGACGGACATGTATTCCGGATGGCTGCCGGTAATCAGCAGGTCATGGCCTTCCAGGCAAGCCGCCCCGCCGTCATGCAGATCGTGATCGGTGATCACGTCGAAG
This sequence comes from uncultured Rhodobacterales bacterium, assembly GCA_903917595.1. GTDB lineage: Bacteria > Pseudomonadota > Alphaproteobacteria > Rhodobacterales > Rhodobacteraceae > Tabrizicola > Tabrizicola rara. The sequence goes on along the minus strand of CAIXBE010000369.1, from coordinate 3,276 downwards.
TCGACCTTCTGATCACGCAGGAACCGCAGCAATCGTAGATCGACCGGCAGAAGATGCGGACAGCCGCAAAGCGGATAGATGTAGTCATCCCGCAGCGTCGCCAGCGGTTTTCGGGTCGAGGTGATCGAACAGCCGCTGTGATCGGCATGAAAATCGTAAAGCGACATAAGGCCATTGTCGCGCGCAAAGCAGTGGCCGCGATCCTCGATCACCCAAGGGAAATGCTCGGGTGGAAGCGCTTCGTTAAGGTAGGCAAGGTAGGTTGCCGTGGGCAGCATCACCAGCGCCTTGTGCGTGGCATTCCGGCTGCGCACGAAGAAGGGAATGCGTTCTAGGCCCGCTTTGGTTTCAACCTGCAACGCATAGACGCCCGGCACCGCCTTGGGCGGCACCGTGACGACATGCGTCGCGGGCCAATCGAAAGCGCCGACATCGTCACAGTGGATGTGGATGGCGTCGTAATGGTTTGGCGACAAGCGCGGATCGAAGGTGGATCCATCCCAGCGGCAGGATCGCACCGAAAATGTCGGCAGGTTCACAACCGAAAGCGGGACCTGCGCGTCGCCGGTCGAGCGGAGGACCATGTCACCCGGGAAGATGGCCGGAAACTGCCAAGCCAAGATCGAGCGTTCGGTGAACAGCGTCGGCCGGGCAAATCTTGCGTCCGCCGACGGGCTTTCCGGGCCATGGCTGCCAAGGATAAAATCGCCTGTCGGCCAAGGCCAGGGGCGATCTGACAGGCGGTCAACATAGGTAGGCGAAAGCCGGTCACCCCCTTGCAGGACCAATCGGGCCTTGCCTTCCGCCTCGGACAGTTCAAGTGTCACCCAGCTGCCGATCGGCAGCAAAGTGGGCACAAAATACGCGCCATCGCCATCCGAAACATGAAGAACCTGCCCTTCGCAGGTCACGCGAAGATCGCCAAGGGCAAGCACAGCCGAGCTCTGCGGTCTGGTCAGGCAAAGCTCGACCGACAGGCCGCGAAATCGACCGTAGGGCGCAAGAGTATCCCAGCCGGCCGCAAGGCAGGAGCCCCGCACTATTTGCCGGACCATCGGCTTCACGCCTGTTGACCGCAGCCCCCAATCAGATGGGCAATGGGCCCCGTCAAGGCTGACGACATCCAGCGTCAGGACCGGCGCGCCGCAAGACAGGTGAAACCGCACATCGACCCCCGCGACCTGACTCCACGGATGTGGGTAGCCCGCGACAGCCATTGCGCGATGATCAACGTCGTATTGCATGTCCCCCCAGGTGCGCATACTACCAAAAACGGCCAGATTAGGTTAGTATGAAGAAATATGGGTAGTATATACCACTCAGGTAGTATGAGATGCAGTCACAACTTGCCCAAGCCGCTGCAGCACTGGAGGCCATCGACAGCCCTTCGTTCTGGCAGAATATGATCGACTATCTCCATGCTTGCCTGCCCTTTGACAACGCCATCGTCATTATATTCCGCGGCGACAGCCAGCCACAGATTCTTTACCGCCGGATCAGCGGGCCCGACGTCTTTCAACATCTTGAGGAACTATATCTTCCCGCAGCCTTCCTGCTGGATCCGGTCTACCACTTTCACCTGAATGCGGGGGCAGCGGGCATCTACCGGCTCTTGGACATCGCGCCGGACCAGTTCATCCGAAGCCACTATTACGAATGGTATTACGGCCGGATCGGGATCACCGACGAGGTTTCAGTCCTGCTACCGCTGGCGGCAGACACGACCTTGACGATTTCGATGGGCAAGGACAGCAGTTCGGGCACCATGTTCGGGGCGCGGGCATTGGATGACATCGCTCAGCACGAACCCATGATCATGGCTCTTCTGCGCCGTCATTGGGCGATGCGTCCGCAGTACCCGGCAACAAGCACGACGGCGCATCCCGCGACGCAGCCGCTGATCGTGGGCCTGCGCGAAGCCAGCGGCATCGAGCTCACATCGCGTCAGGCGGAAGTTGCGCTGCTGATTTTGCGAGGTCATTCCTCAATCTCTATCGCCACACTGCTGGGAATAGCCCCGACGACAGTAAAGGTGTTCCGTCGACAGCTTTACGAAAGGTGTGGAGTATCGTCGCAGGCCGAATTGTTCGCCAAGCTTTTCCCCCTACTGGGCACCGTTTGATTCGGCGAATTGTCCCGCAAGCGAAGAACTCGGGTCACTTCACATGCATGAAGAAGGGGCCTTCTCCTGCATGCAACCCAACGACCGCTCAGGGCCGATCACGTCGACCTACTGAATTGGCGCGATGTAGCCACAGCAGATTTCGCGAGGCCAGAATCAAAAAAGCCCCCGCTTTTCAGGGGGGACTCTGTAAACGTTGAGGTGGCGTTGAGGTAAAACGGTGCTTGCTATACGCAAGTGTTTTTGTCGGATTCCAAGTCTTTGTTATCCAGCGGTAATTTGGTTGCGGGGACAGGATTTGAACCTGTGACCTTCAGGTTATGAGCCAAAACCCAAGCAAATCCAATATCTTAGGCATTTCAGCCACTTGCGCTCCAAGCCTTTGATCCGGCGCAGTTTTCACCACAGCATCCATCGACAATCGCACGGATTAACCTGCAAAGCTGGATCGAAACGTGCAGTCGCAGGTTGATGTGGCGTTGATGTAGCTCTGCTCCTGACAAGCGCATCACAATCAAGAACACGTCCATAACGTCAATGCGGACGTTTACGAAGACCCAGCTCGACCCACACCCCACCCAAAGCGCACTAGCAGTTCAGCAACGGAATTAAGGCTGACTGTAGAAGCGAGCCGCAGCCGCTCTGAAAGCGTTAAATTCCCCAACGTTCCAACACACTTTTTGGCTGTCACGCAGAAGGTAATGAATGCCATTCGCGCAGGTCAAATCACCGATCTGACACGTATGAAGCCACTGTATGTAGTTCTCGAACGTCTGCTGGCGACTGGCGACGAAATACTGCGCTGGCACGTTCGAGAGCAAGCCCTCAAGGAAATACGACGGCGCCAAGCCATCCTTGATATAGCCCCGTTCGATCATTGCGTTGCGCATATTCTTGATCACACGGATACTTGGCTTAAAGCGGCCCGTAGTCGAACCGTTAAGGGTCGTACAATTGTCGAGATGTTGACGTGGATAGTTGACGATCTTGTCTCCGTCAGTGGTCCAGAAGCAGATACCTTCGACGAAGGTTGGCTCCCCGCTGGCTGGATATGAAGTGAAGGTTTTGTTCGCTACACACACGAGGACGTCGGCATCACGCCGGGAGATCGTGTCCCACGGCGTGGTGTAGCTGGCCATGAAGATCTCCGCCAT
>CAIXBE010000368.1 GCA_903917595.1 uncultured Rhodobacterales bacterium | reverse complement strand
TCGGCATTATTTTCATGGTGAATCCTTCTTGCTTCGATCGAGAGTAGAAGTTCCCCGATGATCAAAGCAAGTTTCTCTTTTGGATCTGACAAGGATATTCCCTCCGGATACGGATCGCATGTTAAGTACAGTTTGAGCTATCACGACTCAGGCTCTAGGTCACTCTGTTTTCGCAGTTCACGTTTGCGTCTTTTGATAACATGCGCTCGCCCCAGTGGCTTCATCGCGAGCTGACCAGCGCAGGATTTGCTGTACATGGATGAGTCCGTCGCTGCATGTGGCGCAAACGAGTGATAGCGCATTCCTTGATCTCGGCTTATTCACCGAAATCTGACCGTAGCGGTTGCGTGCGCCTGAAAGTGCTTTAGATTCAGGCTGCTACACAAAAACCGCAGGCAGCTTCGGACGCACGCATGGGTGAAACGCTACAGCCAGTCATTCCAGGTTTCAACAGGTCTTTGCGGGTCGAAGGCCGGGCGGACCGCCTGACCGGCGACCCTGGCGCGGTCCTCTTGCGCGAGGTGCTGGAACGCAGCGGCATCGTGTCGTGGATGACGGCGCGTCTGAACGATCCGCGTAGCAAGGTCGATGTGACCCATGATCTCGCCTCCCTGATCCGCACCTCTGTGCTGCTGGCCGCACAGGGCTGGCGGGACCACGACGATGCCGATGCACTGCGCCATGATCCCGCTTTCCGGCTGGCCGCCAGTTCGGCGGCCGGGCTGACGCCGCTGGAGGGGCCAGGGCTCGCCTCGCAGCCGACGCTGTCGCGCTTCACCGCCTTGATGGCCGCACCTGCCAATCTCAAGGTTCTGCGTGAGGCGGTGCTGGAGATGGCGGGGCGCGGGATCAGGGCCGAGCGTCGGGGCAAACGGATGCCGTCCGTCACGCTCGATGTCGACAGCGCGCCCGTGGAGGTCCACGGCCACCAGCCGAAGGCAGAGTGGAATGGCCATTACAATGCCCGGATCTACCACCCTCTGATCACCTCCATCGCTGAGACGGGCGACATGCTGGATGCGCGCCTCCGGGCGGGCAATGTCGGCACCGCCGAGGGCGCGCTCGATGTGATCCTCGACGTCGTCGACAGGGCGCGCAAGAGTTTCTGCGATGTGGCCATGGTCCGAATTGATGCGGGCTTTCCCTCGGCCGCACTGCTGGCGGGTCTGGAGGCCCGGGGTATCGATTACGTCTCACGGCTGCGCGCCAACTCGGTGTTGGATCGGCTGGCCGAGCCCCACATGGTCCGCCCGGTCGGGCGCAGGCCTGTGCAGCCGAGGACCTGGCTGCGCGAGTTGCGCTATCAGGCGGACAGCTGGGACAGGCCGCGACGGGTCATCCTCGTCGTCAAGGAACGCGAAGGCGATGTAAGCACCCGATTGGAACCGCCCTTGCGTGTTATGCAGAGATATGGGGTGACCGGACAACGTCGTTATTGACGTCGTTAACGACGCCCACAAGATTTGCGCGGATCAGGCCGCGATCCTGTTTTAGAAGTTTTCCGGCAGCGGCTTCCAGTTCCAAGGGAGCAGTTCGTAGAGCCGCGGGCTGATGTGGTCGTTGATGCGCGCGAGCACGTCGGCCAGGTAGGCTTGCGGATCGAGGCCGCTCATCTTGGCACTTTCGATCAGCGTCATCGCGCGGGCCAGCGTTTCACCGCCAGCGTCGCTACCGGCGAATAGCCAGTTTTTTCTTCCGATTCCGATTGGCCGCATCGCGCGTTCGGCCGGATTGTTGTCGATGGCCACGCGGCCGTCGTCCAGAAACAGGCAGAAGGAAGACCAGCGGTTCAGGGCATAGCGGAAGGCCTTGGCAAGGTCGCTTTTGCCCGAGATGTGCTCGAGTTGCTCCTCGGCCCAGGCTTTGAAAGCCTCGACCTTTGGACGGCTGTGCTCCTGGCGGACGACGTGGCGCTCAACGGCGGTGAGGCCGCAGATCTTCGCCTCGATGTCGTAGAGCGCGCCGATCCGCTCCAGCGCCTCACGGGCCAGGTCCGAGCCGGTCTCCTTCTCGACGTCGAAGAAATCCCGCCTGAGATGTGCCCAGCACGCGGCCTCGCGGAACTGCGCCTTGCCATCCTTGTCGGGGAGGTAAAGATCCTTGAATCCCGCATAGGCGTCAGCTTGCAGGATGCCCTTGCCGGCCTTCAGGTGTTTCTGCGGATGCTCGCCCTTGCGGTCCGGCGAGAAGTGATAGGCCACCGCTGGCGGTGCCGTCCCCGACCAAGGCCGTGGATCTCGCACATAGGCCCAGATCCGGCCCTCCTTCACGCCCTTGCCAAGATCCCCATTGGCTTTTGACCGGTCGAGAACCCGGATCGGTGTATCGTCGGCATGCAGCAGATCGCAGGCCAGCACCTCGGCCCGGATCAACTCGACCAGCGGTCCCAGTGTACGCATCGCGCCGCCGCACCAGCCCGCGAGCGTGCTGTCGGGAATGTCAGCGCCCATCCGGGCAAATATCTCGTTCAGGCGGTAAAGCGGCAGGTGGTCGTCATATTTGGCGACCAGGATGAAGGCGAGCAGGCTCGGACCGGCGAGGCTGCCGGGGATCGGCCGGGTCGGTGCCGGGCACTGCACCATCTTCTCGCAACACCGGCAGGACTTCTTCGGCCGCGCCACCTCGATCAGCTTCAGCCGCGCCGTGATCATGTCGAGGATCTGGCTGACGTCCTCGCCCACCAGACGCAGGGCGCCGCCGCAGTCCGGGCAGCTCTCGCCGGGGTCCAGTTCGCGGCGTTCGCGCGGCGTGTCGGGTGAAACGCGTGGGCGGCGGCGCAGCGGCCTGTCC
>CAIXBE010000367.1 GCA_903917595.1 uncultured Rhodobacterales bacterium | reverse complement strand
TGTTCATTCAGGCCCTGACCTATGACCCCACGATGTTCACCGCCAAGAACAATCTGGTTCTGGCCCGCGCTGCCCAACGCAAATATGACCTGCCCATCGTGGACATGACACAGGAAGAACGGGCCCAACTGTTCTACACCGCAGGTCTTGCCGCTGTGAAACAGGGCGACGTGGCCCAGGGCAAGCAGTTGCTGCAACAGGCCGTCGACACCTCCCCCACCTTCTTCGAGGCCGCCTCGCGCAGCCTCAAGGCGTTGGAGGGTTGATCCCGTGGCCCTCTCCTCCACCGCCGCACTGACATTCCTGCCCTTCGCCACCGCCATCGGCATCTGGGTCTCGTGGAGCGACATGCGCTTCATGAAAATCCCCAACAAGGCTGTCCTGTCCCTTGGGGCTGTCTTTCTGATCCTGGGCCCCTTCGTTCTGCCCTTGGCGGCCTACGGCTGGGGCTGGGCCCTGTGCGCCATCGTCCTGACCCTTGGCTTCGTGTTGAACGCGGCGGGGGCACTGGGTGCCGGGGACGCCAAGTTTGCCGCCGTCATGGCCCCCTTCTTTGTCGGCTCGGACCTGCGTCTTGACATGGGGCTTTTTGCCGCCTGCCTGCTGGGTGCCTTCACCGCCCACCGCATTGCCCGCGCCCCCCCCTTCCGCGCGCTGACCCCTGACTGGGCCAGATGGACAAATCCGCGCTTTCCTATGGGTCTGGCACTGGCCGGAATGCTGATTTTCCACTTGTTGGCTGTCCTTTGGCTTAATTCCGCCGCGGTTCACTAGATACTAAGACCCTGACGGGCATGCTGCTGCCCGAAATCAAGAGGTCGCACATGAACATCCAAACCACGACCGGCGTCATGCCCCCCTCCCCCCCCCGGACCCTGGCCGAGGTTGGCATCAACATGGTCATGATGCGGGACATCTTGCTGAAAACCATGTTCCGCATGAACCTCGATCTTGTCACCGCGATGTCTCGCGTGATCTGCCTGCCCCCCACCCTGACGCAGGAACTGGTCGACCTTGCCCGTGGCCAGCGGTTGCTGGAGGCGACAGGAACCCTGCACGCAACCTCTGGCAACGAAATGGGCTACCAGTTGACCGATTCCGGCAAAAGCCGCGCGTTGGATGCCCTGTCCCAGTCCGAATATTACGGTGCCATGCCCATCCCGCTGGACGCCTACGCAGAACAGATGAAACGCCAGTCCGTCCGCAACATGCGCCTGACCCGAACCGAGCTTTTGCGCGGCATGGGCCACCTGATCCTGCCGCCTGACCTGATCGACAATCTGGGCCCCGCCGTAACCTCGGGCCGCTCGATCCTGATGTACGGCCCGCCCGGCAACGGCAAATCCTCCATCTCGAACGGCATCCGCGCCGCCTTGGGGGACAAGATCTATATCCCCCGCGCCATCGAATACTCAGGTCAGGTCATCACCGTCTATGACCCCATCGTCCATTCCAAAGCCGAGGAATCGGTGGACGATCCCACCTCCCTGCGCCGCAACACCAATCGCTTTGACGGCCGTTATGTATTCTGCGAACGCCCATCGGTCGTGACCGGAGGCGAGTTGACGCTTGACATGCTCGACCTGAAATACAACCCCGTCGCACGCACCTATCAGGCCCCCCTTCAACTCAAATCCTCGGGCGGGATTTTCATCGTTGACGACCTTGGGCGCCAATCCGAACCGCCGCAGAAACTGGTCAACCGCTGGATCGTACCGCTGGAAGAAAACCGCGACATCCTGGCCCTGCAATCTGGCGAAAAATTCACGGTGCCCTTTGACACGCTGGTCATTTTCTCGACCAACTTCCACCCCAACGCCATTTTCGACGGCGCGGCCCTTCGGCGGATCTTCTTCAAGATCAAGATTGACGGGCCCAATCAGGAAAACTTCCTGAAAATCTTCGCCATGATCGCCCGCAAGAAAAAGATGCCTCTGGATGAGGCCGCCCTGCTGCACCTGCTCAAGGTCAAATACCCGACCATCGACAACAACTACGCCAATTATCAGCCGGTCTTCCTGATCGACCAGATAATTGCGATCTGCGATTTCGAAAACATCCCCTATCAGATGACCCCCGCGCTGATCGATCGCGCATGGGCCAACATGTTCGTGCGCGAAGAAACCATTGCACGTTGATGGAACGGTCCATCGACACGGCCACACATTGCCTCCGAGGTACCTCCCTGCGGGTTGAACCT
>CAIXBE010000366.1 GCA_903917595.1 uncultured Rhodobacterales bacterium | reverse complement strand
GTCGGCCGCGTCGATGGTCACGCCGAGCCGGGCGGCCTGCGCACAGACCTGCGCCACCTGGGCCGCCTCGGCGCGCACGGCGTCGGCGGTCATGGTGGTGGTGACGGGCGCTGCCGCGTTCACCGGCGGTTCGGGCGTGGCAGGTGCGGCCGCGACCGCAGGCATTGCCACAGGAGGAGCGGCCACTGGTACCGGGTTCGGGGTTTCTGTGGGCGTGGTGGTCATCTGTGGACCCTTTCTGCTGGGGGAAGTGGTGCCGCGAGGCGCGGCGGCGAAGGCGTGGAAGGCGGTGACGGGATCGGCGAGATCGTCGGCCAGACCGGCAGCGATGGCGTCTGCCCCGCGGAACACGGCGGCTTCGGTCGCCAGTGCTGCGGCCTGTATCAGCCGGTCGCCACGACCAGCGGCAACGGTTTCGGCGAAGAGGAAACGCACCACCTCCAGCTCGCGCTGCATCTGGTCGTGCACCGCTTCGGGCAGGGGTTGATACGGGTTCGCATCGACCTTGTGCGCCCCGGCATGGATCAGCGTGACGGCGATGCCCTTCTGGTCGAGGGCCCCGCTCATGTCGGTGTGCAGCGCCACCACACCGATGCTGCCGACAGCGCCGGTGCGGGGCAGGATGATCCGGTCGGCCTGGGAGGCGAGGACATAGCCAGCCGACAGGGCGTGTTCCGCGACAAAAGCGTGGACCGGTTTCTGCGCCCGGGCGGCACGGATGCGATCCGCCAGATCGAAGGCCCCTGCGACCTCACCCCCGAAGCTGTCGATGTCGAGCGCAATGCCGCGAACGCCGGGATCCACTAGCGCCGCCTGCAGCTGGGCCGCGATCCCTTCATAGGAGGTCAGACCCGAGGATTGCCCGATCCACGCACCACGGTGCACAAGTGTGCCCGCGATTTCGATAACGGCGATGCCATCCACCACCGCGAAGGGCTGGGAGCCATTGCGCTGGTGGCGCTGGGCGAGATCGTTCCCGAACAGCGAGGCGCGGGCGGGCAAACTGGCGGCAGTCTGATCATCGGCTTCCACCACCAGCCCTTGGAAGGTGATTTCCTGCCCGGCGATGCGCGGCCCCAGCCCGGACAGGAAGGCCAGCGCCTTGGCGGGGTCCACCATCAATGGCGTGTTAAAAGCGCGCTGGGCGATCTGAGCGTGGTGCATCATGCGCCGTCCTTTGAGGCGGGTTTCGCGGCTTCGTCGCCCGCACCCTCTGCGGCGCTGCCATCGCGCTGGTCTTCGCCTTCGCTGTCATCATCATTGCCTAAAACCGCACCCGGCCCCTGCGCCGGGGATCCCGGCCGCCGGAAGTCGAGGCCCAGCGCCGCTTCGCGTTTGCGTTCAGCGGCGATTTCCCGATCCACCTGTTCGGCGTCGTAACCCCGCTCCGCCAACGCTTGGGTGCGGGATTTCAGGCCCGCTTCGATCTGCAGGATCTCGGCAGAGGCGTCCTTCATCGGGTCGATCCAGTCCCATTTGGTGGGCAACCAGGCGCAGGCCTGATATTGGCGGCGCTGGCTGTCATAGCCGGGCAGGTCCAGCGCGCCCGACAACACGGCGGTGTCCATCCAACGCACCCAGACCGCGCGGCAGAGCTGGTAGACCAGCACGCCATGCTGCCAGGCCGAGATACGACGGCGAAACTCGATCAGGGAAATCCGGGTGTTCGAGAAGTTGCCCTTGGCCGTGTCGCCGGTCAGATAACCATAGGGGACGCCCAGCGCGGCCGCGATTTGCAGCAGGGTACGATACTGGAACGGCTCGTAGGTGCCGCCGGAGTCTGGCGTTGCAGGGGTCGAGACATCCTCGCCGGGATCGAGGCGCACCACCTGTCCGGGTTCGACCTCAAGATCCTCCTCGGTCGGTTCCAGCGGCGTTTCAGGGGCGGGCGAGGTGATGAACATCGCGAACATCGCCGCGATTTTCTTCCGTTCCAGCTCGGCGTCGTCATAAAGGTCGAGGGTGAACAGCTTCACGATGGCGGCCGCAAAGCGTGACACGCCGCGCAGCTGGCCAGCTTCCACCGGGTCTAGGATGTGGATTACATCGCCAGCCGGGACGCGGACGGTTTCGCCCGCGAGGCCGGGGTCGGTAAGATCGCCCGGGTGGCGACGCAGGAAGTGATAGGCCGCGCGGCGACCGATGCCATCAAACTCGATCCCCTGCCGGATCAGCCCGGCGCCGGGCAGGGTGCGGTTCATGTCGAGCGGCAGCATTTCGGCAGGCAGCATCTGCAACTGCAGGGGCACAGTCAGGCCATCCTCGACCCGGCGCGGCCGGATGCGGATGAACACCTCGCCCGACAAGAACACCTCGCGGGCGGCCCGGCGCTGCAAACCATAGAAGTCGGTCAACCCTTCGGCGTCAGCATCGTCGGTCCAGGCGAGCCACAGCGCCTGCAACTCTTCCTTCTTGGCAGCATCCGCGATGGTCGACGAGGGCTTGATGCCATCGCCGACGACGTTGCTTGCGAAGGACTCCACCGCGTTAGCGGCATACCCGTTGTTCCGGACCAGCCAGCGCGCCCGGGCGGTGATCGTGTCGCCCGATGCCGCGATCAGCGTGTTCACATGGGCGCGGGATGCGCGAAACCCGCGCAGGCGACGATGGGCTTGGGCCGCGTCAAACCCGCCGATGATCGAGCCGATGCGCTGGCGAAAGGCCTCGAACGCCATGGATCACAGACCCTTCGTGGCGACGGTGCCCCAGCGCCGACGACGCGGGGTGCCGGTCGTGGCCGTGGCAATGCGGGTTTCGATGTCACTGATCGCGTTCGCCAGTTCGGCGTCCGACCCATAGTTGATCGATTTGCCGTCATAGCTGACCGAGCGGACGCCCGCGTAACGGGCCTCCTGCAGCGCGGCCAAAAGTGCGCGCATCCGTTCCAGATCCATCTCAATCCCTCATGAAGTTCGGTGTGTAAGCCCGGCGTTTGCGCCGTGGCGTGGTCGGTGTTCCGGCCTTGGGTGTGGTCGGAGCAGCCGGTTCAGTTGTGGTGACGGGCGCTGCTTGTCGGGTTTCCACCCCGGCCTGCGCCTCCAGCCGCCGCCAGGTCGCCTCGTCCCAGCGATCCGCGCCCATGATCCAGGCAGCCGCCCGGGCATAGACGCGGGTGTCCAGCGCCTCGTTGCGTTCGCGCATCTTCTGCCATTCGGGATGGGCATAGCCGCGCTTGTTGCGCACGGTGACCAGCTGTTCGGCCACCAGCTGCTTCAGCCATTCGGTGTCGATCCAGTCGGGCAAGTGCACGGTGCCGGGGGCGTCCAGCACGCCCAGCGCCCGGTCTTCATCCGAAGGCCGCTCCAGCCGCAGGAAGCGGTAGGTTTCGGTCTTGAACGTCGCCGTGGCCACCGACCACAGGCGCGCGCCCCGGCGCAGACGTTTGCCGCCGATGGTGGCGTCGACGAAGGTTGGCCCCGACACCGGCGTCGCCCGGTTAAAGCCTTCGAGGCCTTTGATCGGGCAAACCTGATCAAAGCCCTGTTTCCGCGCCCATGCGTAAACCGCCGGGGCCTCATAGCCGGTGTCGATGGCCAGCTTGCCGATCACCATCACCGCGCCATTGGCGCAGGCCCATGTGCGGCCGAGCAATGCCGTCAGCTTGTCCCAGCAGGCCGGATCGTCAGGGCCACCGGCGATGACGATGTGATCGACCAGCCAGCTTTCCAGCCCCCGGCCCCAGGCCCAGACATCGACCTCGATCCGGTCCTTTTGCACATCGACGCCAGCTGTAAGGAACAGACCGCCGACGGGGACCTGCGCGCCCGCGTAGCTTTCGCGACGTTCGGCCAGCCGCTGCCACTCAGGGGCTTCGCCCGATTCCACCCATGTCTCGCCCAGCAGGGTGTTGCGCGCGACGCGCAGCATCGCCTCAGAGCCTTGCGCCGCCAGCCATTCCCGCGCGACCTGCTGCCAGCTTTTCCAGCCTAAGGGCGAATAGAGCGCCGAGATGTGGAAGCCGATGGAATGCGGGTCAGCAGAAACGGCGGTTGCGCGCCACTCGCCTTGCTCCAGCATCCGCGTCTTGTGATGCTCGGCGATGGGTTTTTCGCAGCCCTCGCAGTGGTAGGCCGCCGAGTCAGGCCGCCCCTTGTCCCAGCGAAGGCGTTCAAACTGCAGCCATTGCATCGCCCCGCAGTGGGGGCAGGGCACGAAATACCGACGCTGATCGCTGGCATCAAACTCCCGTTCAATGCGGGATAATCCCCGGATCGTCGGGGTCGAGACCATGAACACCTTGCGCCGGTGCGAGAAGGTGGTGGTCCGCGCCTCGGCCAGTGTGACCGGATCGCCTTCCTCGTCGGCAGAGGCCGGATAAGCATCGACCTCGTCGAGGAAGATGTAGCGCGCAGGCATCGACCGCAGACCTGTGGCGCTGTTGGCACCGGTCAGCACCAGAATGCCGC
>CAIXBE010000365.1 GCA_903917595.1 uncultured Rhodobacterales bacterium | reverse complement strand
GAGCCTCCCGCCGATCCGGTGAGCGTCGAGGGCGATGTGTGGGTGCTGGGAAACCACCGCATCATCTGCGGGTCGTCAACCGACGCTCACACCGTCGAGAAGCTGCTAGGACCGGTCAAGCCGCACCTGATGGTCACTGATCCGCCGTATGGGGTTGAGTATGACCCTACTTGGTCAGATGGCGGGGCCGTCATGGCTCGGGCAAAACGAAAGAGCGGTGCCTTCGGTAAGGTCCTGAATGACGACCGAGCCGACTGGCGCGATGCCTGGGCGCTGTTTCCGGGAGATGTTGCTTATGTCTGGCACGCTGACAAGAAAAGCCCAGAGGTGGCTGAAAGCCTAACGTCCTGCGACTTCACGATGAGGAATCTAATAATCTGGGCGAAAGGGTCGATGGTCATCAGCCGTGGTGACTACCACCATCAGCATGAACCTTGTTGGTATGCCGTTAGAAATAAGAAAACAGGCCATTACGTTGGAGACCGCAAGCAGACGACCCTCTGGCAAATCCCCAAGCCGCAGAAGTCCGAAACCGGCCACAGCACACAAAAACCCGTCGAGTGCATGAAGCGCCCCATCGAGAACAACAGCAGCCCCGGCCAAGCGGTCTATGAGCCGTTCAGCGGTTCCGGCACGACCATCATCGCCGGAGAGATGACCGGGAGGCACGTCTACGCCATCGAACTAAACCCGGCCTATGTGGATGTTGCCGTCAAGCGTTGGCAGGAGTTCACCGGCAAGGATGCCGTGCTAGAAGCCACAGGCGCGACGTTCGCCCAGGTTGCAGAGGACAAGACCAATGCCCATGCCGTCGCATAAGCCAACAGATCAGCAGCGCAAGATCGTCAAGGCCATGAGCGCCTACGGAATCCCGCAGGATGACATTGCAAAGGTGATCGGCATCCATGACGAGACGCTGCGCATTCACTATCGCCAGGAGCTTGACGTTGCCAACGCAGAAGCCTGCGCCAAGGTGGCCGAGAACCTGTTTCGCAAGGCAACCGGCGACGGGCGAGAATCCGTGACTGCCGCCATCTTCTGGATGAAGACGCGGGGCCGTTGGAAGGAAACGAGCGTGCAGGAACACACCGGCCCGGATGGCGGGCCTATCGAGCAAATCCGCCATATCATCTGCGACCCGGCGAAGCGAGACGATGAGTAGCCTGGACATCCAGGTTCCTCGCGTCTTCGTCCCGCTTCTGGCCGATGGCATGCGCTACAAAGGCGCATGGGGTGGCCGTGGGTCTGGCAAGTCTTGGTTCTTCGCCGGGTACATCATCTGGCGCTGCGTCAAAGAACCCGGCCTCCGCGTCGTCTGCGTTCGTGAAGTCCAGAAGACCTTGCGGGAGAGCGCAAAGCGCCTGCTTGAGGATACGATCAAGGCTATGGACGTCGGGCATCTGTTCGAGGTCTTGGCCGACTCGATCAAAACACCCGGCGGCGGCATTATCATCTTTCAAGGGATGCAGGATCACACTGCCGAGTCCATCAAGTCGCTTGAAGGCTTTCGGCTGTGCTGGTGGGAAGAGGCGCAAACAGCCTCGGATCGGTCCATCGAGCTACTTCGCCCCACCATGCGAAGCGGTTCCGAAATCCTGTTTAGCTGGAATCCGCGAAACGCCAACGACCCGGTGGACAAGCTGTTGCGCGGCCCAGAGCAACCGGCGCGGTCTGTCGTCGTCAAGGCCAACTGGTCTGACAACCCGTTCTTCCCCCGTGAATTGGAGGAAGAGCGGCAGTTCGACATGAAGACCAACCGTGACCGATACAGTCACATCTGGGAGGGCGCTTACGAGCCCGCAGCTGTCGGCGCGATATTCGACCGCGTCAACCTTGCTCAGAACCGCCGGGACGAGGCCCCAGAGCTTGATCGGGTGGTGGTGGGTATCGACCCCGCTGTTAGCTCTGAAAGCGGCTCTGACATGCACGGCGTCGTCGTTGCTGGGCGTTGCACGGCTGGGCATGGATACGTGATCCACGACGGCAGTTTGCGCGGCTCCCCCCGACAGTGGGCCGAACGCGCCGTGGCCCTGTATGACGCCTATGAAGCCGACGCCATCGTGATCGAGGTCAATCAGGGCGGCGATATGTGCCGCCACACACTGCACTCTGTCCGCCCTGGCCTGCGGGTGGTGGAGGTCCGCGCCACCCGAGGAAAGCACGTCCGCGCCGAGCCTATCGCAGCACTCTACAGCCTGGGGCGCGTCCACCACGTCGGGACCATGCCCGAGCTTGAAGACCAGCTTTGCCTGTTCACGTCTGGCGGATACGAGGGTGCAGGCTCGCCTGACCGGGCGGACGCTCTTGTCTGGTCGTTGACAGAGCTATTCCCAGGAATGGTGCGCAAGGCCGCCGATCCGACGCCAGAGGTGGTGGATTATGGGGCGGGAGGGTGGATGGGATGACGAACACAT
>CAIXBE010000364.1 GCA_903917595.1 uncultured Rhodobacterales bacterium | reverse complement strand
TCAGCCACATGGTCGGGGCCGAGTTCGACACCCATCACGGGTTGACCAACGCGGTGCTGCTGCCATTGGTCTTGCGGTTCAACGAACACCACATCGCGGCCAAGGTTGCGCCGATGTGTCAGGCGATGGGTTTGGCCGGGACCGATTTCGAGACGTTCCATCAGGCGGTTTGCGGCATCCTTGACCGCTGCGATATCCCGCGCAGCCTTGCCGAACTGGGGGTAACCGCCGACCGCGTTGACAGCATCGCGGCCAAGGCGATGACCGACACCGCGGCGGCCACCAACCCGCGACGGGCCAGCCTTGCCGAAGTGCGGGCCCTGATCAATGCAGCACTGGTCCGTGCCCGATGACCGGACGGGTCGCGATCATCACTGGTGGTACCACGGGCATCGGCCTTGCGTCGTCCCGCGCGCTGATCGCGTCGGGGCACCGCATCGCCATTGGGGCAAGGCGGGCCGGTGATCCCGAGGTGCGGGCCGAGGTGATCGCCACCCTTGGGACGGACGTGATGGTCCTTGGGCTGGACGTGGCCAGCCGCGCCTCGGTTGACGGGTTCGTCGAAAAGGTGCGCCAGTCGCTGGGCGCTCCGACCCTCCTGATCAACGCCGCCGGGATCTACCGCGAGGCGTTTCTGCACGATCACGACGAAGATGCCTGGACCGACCAGATCGACATCAACCTGTCGGGCAGCTTTCGGATGATCCGCGCGGTCTTTCCCGGCATGATCGCGGCGGGCTGGGGGCGGATCGCCAACATCGCCTCGACCGCAGGCAGCAGGGGCGAACGGGGCTATGCCGCCTATTGCGCGTCCAAGGCCGGGGTGATCGGCCTGTCGAAAGCCACTGCAGTCGAAGGTGCCCCGCATGGCATTTCCTGCATCGCGATCAGCCCGACCTGGGTTGAAACCCCGATGATGGCAGCAGCTTTCAACCGTATCGCGGCCGAACGCGGCATTTCCGTCGCCGAGGCCCGCGCCGTGCTGTCGGCATCCAATCCGCAGGGTCGGATCGTGCAGCCGGACGAAATCGCTGCCATGGTGGATTTCTTTTGCTCGGACAAGGCTCCGGGGCTTACCAATGTCGATGTGCAGATCAACGCTGGCGCGGATTGGTAGGACGACGATGACCTTTACCACCCTTCGCCTGTCGGACCGGGTGTCGCTGATCCAGGAGCCCGGCGTTGCCAATTTCCTGCGCTGCAACATCTGGCATGTACGCGGGCGCGACTATGATCTGGTGATCGACACCGGCATGGGGCTTGGTCCGCTGAAGGACTGGGTCAGGCGTGAAAGCGACCGGCCGCTGAAGGCGATCTGCACCCATTGCCACTTTGACCACATGGGCAGCCTGCATGAATTCGACTGCCGCCTTGGTCACCGGGCCGAAGCCGCAATCTTTGCCGACCCCAACAGCGACGCCGTGGTCTATTCCGGCGCCTGGACGCGGATCGAAGTGGTCAACCCCACGCAACATCCTGATTTCCATCCCGAAACCTACCAGATCACCCCGGCCCCTCTGACCGGCTATCTGGACGAGGGCGATGTGCTGGACCTAGGCGATTGCGCCTTTCAGGTGCTGCATCTGCCGGGTCATTCCCCGGGCTCCATCGCGCTGTGGGACCGGAAATCCCGCACAATCTTTTCCGGTGATGCGGTCTATGACGGTTATCTTCTGGACAATCTCTACCATTCGGACCCCGAGACCTATCGCCGCACCCTCGAACGGTTGCGCCAGCTGGACGCCGAGACCTTTCACGGCGGGCATTACCCGTCTTTCGGTAAGGCGCGGCTAAACCAGATCGTCGATGACTATCTGCGGGGCGAAAAGAGCATCGGCAATGTGATGGACTGGTACCATAACCTTCTGCGGCACAGCCCTGATGTCTATGCCGAGCAGGACTGGACCGGGGTTGCCGTTGACTGACCCGTATATACAACGACGGGCGACGCTGGCGCTGTTCTTCGGGGCCTCGGTCTGGGGGCTATACTGGGTTCCCTTGCGCGAACTTGACCGCATCGGACTGGAAGGCGGCTGGGCAGTGGCCTTGTTCAACGTCTGCCCGCTTCTGATTCTGATGCCGCTGGTGATCTGGAATCGCCGCACCGCCCTGACCAACCTTGGCCCCGCGCTGTTCATCGGGGCCGCGACCGGGATCGGGCTTGGGCTTTATTCGACATCCATTGTCCTTGCCCCAGTCATCCGCATGACGATGGAGTTCTATCTGACCTCGGTGTGGTCGACGATCATCGGGGTGATCTGGTTGTCAGAGAAACTTGACCTGCGGCGGATCGTGACGGTCACAATGGGGCTTTTTGGCCTTTTCCTGCTGCTGACCGGCGGATCGGACCTGCCGGAAATGGCGCTGGGACAGGGGGATGTGATGGCAGTCGCTTCGGGCATGTTGTGGGCTTTGGGGGCCGCAGGGATGAAGCGCTGGCCCGAGGCACATGTCCTGACGACCTCGGCCTTCCAGTTTGCTTTCGCGGTTCTGACCGGGGTGCTGCTGACGCTGGTCCTGCTGTCGGTCCCGGTGCCCGAAACGGCGCAGATGATCGCGGCGCTTCCGCTGTCCTTTGCCGCATCGAACCTGCTGCTTTTGCCCAGCATTCTGGCAATCTTCTGGGCCTGCCGCGTGCTGTTCCCCGGCAGGGCGGCCATTTTGATGATGTCCGAGGCGCTGGTGGCCACTATCAGCGCATCACTTCTGCTTCCGGAAGAAACGATGACTGGCATGCAGTGGTCGGGCGGCGCAATCGTGCTTCTGGCATGCCTTTTCGGGCGCTGACGAGACGAAAGTCCAAAAGATGACCTCCGACAAATCCATGACGCCGCTGACATGCTTCACCGCCTACGACATTCGTGGTCGACTTGGCAGCGACCTGAACGAAGACATCGTCCACCGCATCGCCCGCGCCTTTGCGCAGGTGCTTGATGCGCGGCGCATAGTCATCGGTCGCGATTGCCGCGCAACCTCACTTGCACTGGCAAATGCGGTGACCGATGGCCTTCTGGCC
>CAIXBE010000363.1 GCA_903917595.1 uncultured Rhodobacterales bacterium | reverse complement strand
TCCAGCACATAAGCGTTGAAACATACAAAGGTCGTGGCTGTCGCCATCGCATTGCAGATCACCGCCAGCGGCACCGACCAAACCGTGCCGATCATCGCAAAGGTCATCCCGCACAGATACAGCAGGCACCCCCCGGTATAGGCCCAGCGGCGCGGCAGAAAACGGGTGGCCCAGGGCACCATCAGCCCCCAGATCAGCGCCACCACTCCGGCACAGAAATAGACCAGAGAGGTGGACTGCGCATCGCCCAGCGCCTGATAGACCGCCAACGGCATGGCCGAGATCAGCACGCCTCGAACGGCGGCCTCCAGCCCGGCAAGAAGGGCGAAATGCTCGATTCGGGGCGTAGGGCTGTGGGTCAGCGCCAGAGGCAGATACCGGGTGGCCATGACCTATCTTGGAATACCGCAGTGTCGGTCCGCTGTCACGGACACGACATCTGGCGTCGTTTCACGCCGGTCGGGACAAGAGGTCCACCAACCGCGCCCGCGCTTCGGGCAAGGGGCGGTCGTTCAGAACCGGGTGCAGGCCCCGGTCCAGGAAAAAGCCGGTCAGGCTCAAACCCATGCTCACCTCTGCCGGGGTCAGTACTGCATCCCCTTGCAGACCCGGCGGCAGCGGCAACAGCCGGTCAGCCCAGTCCCCCGCACCCGCTCTTGTCACCGCCCTGCCGGTCTTCGGACTGACAAAGGCCAGCCCTTCGGTCGCACCGGTGACCGCGCACCTTTCAAGGTCAAGGCCAAAGCCCAACTCCTCCAGCAACTGCAGTTCCCAGCGCAGATAGGCCGAAGTCCAACCTTCCTGTCCCAGCGCGTCCAACAGCCCCAGAGTCACCGTCCAGAGCGCCGGATAGGGCTCACGTTCCGGCAAGGCGGCGCGCAGCAGGCTGCAGACGGACATCAGACCCGCCAGCGCCAGCCGGTCCGACAAAAGATGCGCCCGCGACTGCAGGGGTTCGACGGTGAATGTCCCGATATGATCATCCAGCCGCGCTCGCCATTCCAGCTGAACGCCCGAACCGGGCTGCAACATCGCCGCCATCTT
This sequence comes from uncultured Rhodobacterales bacterium, assembly GCA_903917595.1. Classification (GTDB taxonomy): domain Bacteria; phylum Pseudomonadota; class Alphaproteobacteria; order Rhodobacterales; family Rhodobacteraceae; genus Tabrizicola; species Tabrizicola rara. The sequence goes on along the minus strand of CAIXBE010000363.1, from coordinate 2,332 downwards.
GCGTGACGTCCCCCCGCGCACCACGCCGGCATGACGGCCATGCAAAGCCGTCAGCACCTCGATGATCGCGGCACTTTCACCATGCGGGCGCATGGAAAGCAGCACACCTTGGTCGCGCCAGTCCATCACCGGACTATCCGCGCCAAGGCGGATGGGCGCAACCTATTCCGACAACCCGTCCTGATCCAGAAGCGTGCGGCCGTGGCGGTCTTCCAGTTCGATCAGCCACAGGTCAGGGTCGCGCGCCCTTGCGCGGGCAAGCTGGGCATCGACCTCGACCTCGGGTCCTTCAATGAAAAGCATCCAGGCCCGCGTATCCGTCATCAGGTCAGACCGGCGCTCGTATGCTCGGGCCGTGCCGTCCAGAAGGGCCACCTTGACCACCACCGCCCCCGCCGTGGCGTCGCCCTTGGCGGTGACATAGGCCGGCATATCCGCCAACCGAAGCCGCGTCAGGTAGGCCGACACCCAAACACCGCTTGCAAGCCGGGGACTCATGCGGTTTCCTCTTGGCCCAAATACTCCAGCCGGAGGCGAAATTCCTTCGAAGGAATTTGCAAAAGTCTTCGAAGACTTTTGGCCCCCTCAGGCATCGCCGTCCTTGAAGTCCAGACCCATCTCGGAATAGCGCTCGGGCTCGTCCAGCCAGTTCGGCCTCACCTTGACCTGCAGGAACAGATGCACGGTCCGGCCCAGGAATTCGCTTATATCGGCCCGCGCTGCCTGACCGATCGACTTGATCGTCTCGCCGCCGTTGCCAAGGACAATCCCCTTGTGTCCGTCCCGCGCGACATAGACGATCTGGTCGATCCGCGTGGTGCCGTCGGGCTTGTCTTCCCACTTTTCGGTCTCGACCGTCAGCTGGTAGGGCAATTCTTCATGCAACCGCAGCGTCAGCTTTTCGCGGGTCATCTCGGCCGCGATCATCCGCATCGGCAGGTCGGCGATCTGGTCTTCGGGATAGAACCATGGGCCCTCGGGCAGGGTTTCCGCCAGCCAGTTGCGAAGGTCGGCGACACCGTAACCTTTTTCGGCGCTGATCATGAAGGTCTTGGCAAACGGGTAGGCCGCGTTCACCTCTTCTGCCAGCGCCAGCAGGGTTTCGGCCTTGACCCGGTCGATCTTGTTGATCGCCAGCGCCACCGGCTGACCCTTGGGCATCTCGTCAGCAAGCCGGTTGATGATCATCTTCGCACCTTCGGTCAGCCCGCGATGCGCCTCGATCAAGAGGACGATCACATCGGCATCCGAGGCCCCGCCCCAGGCCGCCTTGACCATCGACCGGTCCAACCGCCGGCGGGGACGAAAGATACCGGGAGTATCCACAAACACGATCTGCGCCTGCCCCGCCATCGCGATGCCGCGAATCCGCGCCCGCGTGGTCTGAACCTTGTGGGTGACGATGGAAACCTTCGCCCCGACCATCCGGTTCAAAAGCGTCGACTTGCCCGCATTGGGCTCACCGATCAGGGCGACAAATCCGGCACGTGTGGTCATCTTGGCATGGTATCCCTAAAGTCAAGCATGCCCCATAAGCGAAAGTTGCGGGAAATGCCAGTTGGCAATCCCGCGCCGTAGCGGCGAGGGGGCCGGATCCCGCCAGCCACCCCGATCAGGGGGTTTCCGCTTCCACCCGCCCAAGCAACACTCGCGCGGCGCTTTGTTCGGCGGTGCGCTTGGTGGCGGCGGTGGCTGCGGCAGATTGGCCATCGGCCAGCGTCACCTGCACGGTGAAGACAGGGGCGTGGTCGGGGCCGCTGCGCCCGGTCTCGATATAGACCGGCGGCGGCATGGCGCGGGCTTGTGCCCATTCCTGCAGGCTGGTCTTGGGGTCGCGCGCATCGGGTTCAACCGCGGCGATCCGACCGGCCCAAAGCCTGCGGATCAGCTTGCGCGCAGCGTCAAAGCCCGCATCCTGAAACACCGCCGCAATCACCGCTTCCATCGCGTCGCCCAGCAAAGCCTCTTTGCGCCGCCCGCCGGTCAGCATCTCGCTGCGGCCCAGTTTAAGCACGTCGCCCAGCCCGATCTCACGCGCGACATCGGCGCAGGCTTCTTTGCGCACCAGCGCGTTGAAACGCGGGGCCAACTGGCCTTCGCGGGCGTCGGGGTCGGCGGCCAGCAGCGCTTCGGCCATCACCAGCCCCAGAACCCGGTCGCCCAGAAACTCCAGCCGCTGGTTGTCGGGCCGTGTGGCCGACACGATCGACGCATGCGTCACCGCCCGCACCAGAAGGTCGGGCGTCGCAAAGTGATGCCCAAGACGGCCTTCAAAGGCCTTCAGCTCGGCCGAAAGCCTCACTCGATCGCCTTGAAGAACCTGTCGGAACGC
>CAIXBE010000362.1 GCA_903917595.1 uncultured Rhodobacterales bacterium | reverse complement strand
GTGCCCATCGTTGATCGCTGGATGTTGTTCAGGATCTTTGTCAGATCGGCGAGGATGAACTGCCCCGGTTTAGACCCGCGCTTGGCCACCTGGCTGAACAGTTCTGACGGCCGTAGGAAGTAGCCCAGCGCGTCGACCGATGCCTCGCTGACGGCACCAAGAATCTCTCGACCGTCCGAGGTGGCCTCATCGACCGAAAGGTAATCAATGCCATCCTGCTTCAGTACGTCGTTTGCATAGAGGTGCATCCGTTCCGAGAGGTATTTGTAGAAGATGAACCCCAGGATGTAATCGCGGAATTCGTCGGCGTTCATCTTGCCGCGCAGGGTGTTGGCAATATCCCAGAGCTTCTGTTCAAGTTTCTTCTTTTGCTCTTCGGTCATTCCGCACGTCCCCACTTGGTTTTTGGCAAGTTTGCGCAGCTGGCCCGCAAGGGGAAGGCGAAAATTGCAATGTTTGGGCTATGCTTACAACGCCGGGCTGCATCGCGCCAGCCACGGTCGTACCTTCGGCATCGCCTCTGTCACTTCCACCTCCCGCAGCATCCCGCCCGCGATCACCCCGTCCCGCACCCAATCGAGCGCCTGCCACCATTCGTCATAGCCGCGCCGCGCGTAGGCGATCTGCTCGGGATGCGGCCGCCAGGTGACCGGGCAGGCCAGCAACTCGACTGTTCGCCACTTGCCGCGCGTCTTCACCCGCTCGGTGCCCACCACGATGGTGGCCGCGCGTTCTCCATGCTGGTTCTGCTTCGTTTCTACCGGCACGCAGCGCGGCACCGCGCCGGGCATCCAGTCTGGCGTCATACCGGCGCGCGCCAGTTCTGCCACGCAGATCGCCGTTCGGATGCCGCCAAGGCTGTCGGGCATCCCTGCCACCGTTGCCGCAATCACTTCGGCGTCCGCATGGGTGTAACTGCCCATCTTGTGCTGGCCGCCGTCGACCTTGCAGCCCAGCGCGGCTTGTTGCAGCAGGAGGTATTCCAGCCCAAAGCCGAAGCCCTCCTCGGTCACATCCTTCGGCGGTGGCAATTCCAGTTGCGCCTGTTCCACGCGGAACGCCCATTCCAGCGCCGCTTGGACGCCAAACTCACGTTTGACTTTGCTGCCGCCCACCCGCCCGATCCGTCCTTGGACGCTCATGGCTGCAACCCATCAAGGAAATCCATCTGCGCCGGGCGCTGGGCCTGATCCATCGGCCGCCAGATCCATGGGCCCGAGGCCATGGGGAGCCGCGAGTGTGCGCCACGCATGTGCTGCTGCCAGTGGGTGAACTCCGTTGCCGAGCAGGCGCAGAGCGCGTGACCGATGGGCCAGCCCATCAGCCATCCGACGAAGAGCGGGTTCAGCCGCCGCCGTGACCGGCCCTTCAGGATGCGCCGACATGTGACGCGCCCATGCGAGGCAATCATCGAAGCCCAGAGCGGGCGCGAGATCGGGGCGTGCGAGCAGAACCGCTGCCCATCCGGCGTAATCACCGGGTCCGGGCGGGTGAAGCCCTGTTCCGCCCGGCAATGCAGGATATCCATCCGGGATTTGCCATCGGCTCGCGTCACGCTGGCCCCGCTGGATCCCTTCCAGTTCTGGGCGGCCGGTGTTGGCCACTGCAGCGCCTGTGCTGACAGCTTCGGTTCGCCACGGCTGTTGATCTTGCCGCGGAGCCGGTCCATCTGGTCGTCCGCCACCGGCGTTTGCCACTGCGCCGCCTGCGCTGGCAGGGGCGGCATCCCGCCCGAGCCATAGCTCTGGCCGGGGCCGCCCTTCGCACCATCCGATCCCTTCGGCGTCGACCAGTTGGTGATGCCCAGCGCCAGCGCCTCGGCCTTGCGGGTAAAATCGCTGTTGCCCGCCGGGTTGTACCGATCCGTGCCCGGATGCAGGCTCATTGGTGTGGGCCAGGATGAAGATGCGCAACCGCTGGTGCGGCGCACCGACTTCTGCCGCGCTGAACAGGCCCGCCGCAGGCCTGTAGCCCATGTCCCAAAGCTCTCGCAGCACGGATTCAAGCCCGAGGGTGACGTGCCCGGCGACGTTTTCGAGGAAAACCCATTCTGGGGCACATTCCCCGACAACCCGGGCGACATCGGGCCAGAGGTGCCGGGGGTCGTTGGCACCCTCGCGTTTGCCAGCGGCACTGAACGGCTGGCAGGGATATCCGGCCAAGATGATGTCAAAGGCGCCGCGAAAGGGCCGGGCATCGAAACTGCGAAGATCATCCCAGATCGGCGCCGGGTCGAAGTAACCCGCGTTCTGGGCGGCGATGAGGACGGCGCGGGGCCAGTCCTCCCACTCGACGAAGGCGCGGGTGTGAAAGCCGGGTTCGGCGAGCATGAGGCCCAGATCAAGGCCTCCGCCGCCTGCGCAGAGGGACAATCCGTGCCGGGGACGTGACACCATGCCATTCACCGCACCCCCCGCATCCGGAGGCGTTCGGGCGTGACGAGGCCGCGCACCAGCATCAGATCGCGAATGCTGTTGTTGATCGCGCTGACCGGCAGGAAGCCGTCGGCGTTGACCATCTTGGCGTAGAAGGCGGCCTTTTCGTCGTCGCTGAGCCGGGGAGGATCCTCGCGCTTGCGCCGCTGTTTGGCTTTCTGGCTTTTCGCAGCCGCGATCGCCGTCTGCGCATCGCGCGCTGCTGCCCGTTCCATGAATCGGTCGAGGGCCTTTGGGCCATCGGGCGGGTTCGGGTGATCGGACCGGGTCTCGATGGCGACCTCGATGATCCGTTTCTGCGACAGCCCGAGGTCATCGATCCAGCGGCGAACGTGGGTGCGGGCTGGCCAACCCTGCCACCAGGCGGGCAGGGTGGCATTGGCCGCGAAGCCCAGCGCTGTGAGCAGTTCTGCGAAGAACCGATCAAAATCGGCCTCGCGCGCTTGCGCGTCCTCCTCCTCCTTTACAGGTTTACTTAAGGGTTCTCTTACAAGGTTAGTCTCCGGATTCCGGAGATGGCTTTGGGCAAAATCCGGAGATGGCTTTGCCGGAAATCCGGAGATGGCCCCATGTCCGGAATCCGGAGTTGGGTCGCCGTCTTGTTCTTCCTCCGTTCCTTCAGGCCCAACTCCGGTTTCCGGAGTTGGCTCTTGTGGAAAGCCATCCTCGAACCCCAGGATGTAGCGTGTGGCCTGGCGCTTGTGCGTGCGGGGGTCATGCACTCGGACGCGGTGGATCAGGCGCAATTCCTCGAGTTTGGCCAGATGCGCGTTCAGCGCAGAGATCGACATTTCCGCATCCTCGGCCAGCCGT
>CAIXBE010000361.1 GCA_903917595.1 uncultured Rhodobacterales bacterium | reverse complement strand
GCGCGCAGCGAGGCAAGGGAATCTGACATGAACAAGGCTATCACCGACGGACTGGTCCTGATGCCGCCGCCATTTTCGGCCGGCTTGAACCTGTGGTCACGCGAGGACGGCACGCCTGGTTCGGGGTCGTATCTGGGGCAGGCTAATGCGGCCTTGGTCAGCAATGATCAGGATTTCGCGGGCTGTCTGGAGTTGCAGAAGACTGATGCATTGCAAAAGCTGCGGTCTTATGCGCAGACGCCGATTCAGGCAGGGCTTTACCTGCAAGTCACGGCGCGGATCAAGTGTGTGTCGGGCAACCTGCCGTCGGTGCGGATTGCGGCCTGGGCCGGGGATGTGGGTGGTGCAAACGTCGTTGCGGTGACGCAGATCGGGCCATCGGTGACGCTGACCACCTACGGTGAGGTGGTGACGGTCAAGGCGATCATCTCGCGCGCGACGCGGACCGGGGTCGACATGGCCTGGGGCACGGTGCCGGTTTACGGCCATGTGGGGCTGGACCTGACCGGGGCGAATGGCGGGGTGGTGCGGATCGACGACATCGTGGTCGAGGATGTGACCAACATCTTCATCCGCAAGATCATGGACTGGGTTGACGTGCGCGACTACGGCGCACTGGGCAACGGGTCCACGAACGACGCGCCGGCCTTTCTTGCGGCGGATGCCGATGCGCAGGGCCGCGAGATTCTGGTGCCCTCGGGCGTGTTCCGGCTGACCAGCGATGTGTCGATCAACAACCGCATCCGGTTTGAGGGCACGTTGTCGATGCCCGCGAACCGCAAGCTGACCTTGACGCGGAACTTTGATCTGGACACTTACGGTCAGGCGTTCGGCACGGAAATCGAAGGCTTCAGGCGCGCGTTGCAGGCGCTGTTCTTCTTTACTGATCACGTCACGCTGGACCTTTCGGGTCGCCGTGTCGACATGAGCGAGCCGATCGATGTGGCCGCACTGACTGGCCTGAGCAGTTTCAACGGCCGCCGGGTGGTCCGCAACGGGTCGCTGAATGCGGTGGCAGGGGCGGGCTGGGCGACGGTCGAGACGACCTCGGTCGCGACCTATGCCACCAACAACCCCAATACTCTGACCGGGGTGGCGAATGTGGCGAATATTCTGGTCGGGTCGCTGGTGATCGGCACCGGGGTCGGGCGCGAGGTTTATGTGCGCTCAAAGAACGTGGGGGCGGGCACGGTTGAGTTGAGCCAGCCCTTGTGGGGCGCTGCGGGGACGCGACCCTACACGTTCCGGCGGTTCAAATACATGCTGGATCTGGGCGGCTTTGACAGTCTGTCCAAGTTCGAGCTTGAGGATATCGAGTTCAACTGCCTTGGGTATTGTTCGGGCGTGATGCTGCCGGTGTCGGGGTCAACCCAGCGGTTTATGTCCTGTTCGTTCAACAAGCCCTTGGATCGCGGCATCACCTCGACCGGAACCGGGTGTCAGGGGATGTTCGTCGACATGTGCCAGTTTTTGTCGAACGAACAATCGGTGCCGGTGGTGGACCGGGTGTCGATCGCGATGAACGTGCAAGCCAATGACGTGAAGATCCGCAACAATCGGGTCGTGCGTTTCGCGCATTTCGCCATCGTCAACGGCACCGGGCATCTGGTGCATGCCAACCACTTCTTCCAGGGTGATGACGAGGTTGCCGGGGTCCGCCGCGCCGGGTTGGTTTTCACTCAGACCAACGTCTCGACCGTTGTGACCGGCAACTACGTCGACAACTGCTTTATCGAGTGGGGTAACGAGCATGATGCTTTCCCCGAGTTTGACAACGAGTTTTCCTTTGGCGGGCTGAACATCGTCGGCAACGTGTTCATCGCGTCCAGCACCACCTCGGCGTTTCGCTGGGTGGTGGTCAAGCCCTACGGGCCGGGGCATTTCCTGAACGGATTTTCGCTGACCGGCAACAGTTTCCGGGTGTTCAATGCCACCATCGATCGGGTCGAGATGCTGGATACCACCCATGCCGGGCTGGATTTCAGCCGGTCGCGGAACGTCCGGGTCGAGGGCAACAGTTTCAACCAGGTGACGCAGCAGATCATGAACCCGGTGATTGTGTCGCACACCCAGAACACGGCGGCCGACACCTGGAACGTCGGCGCTGGGGGGTTCCTTCCCTTTGGTGGCTGGGTCCGGATGCTGGAATCGGTGTCGACCGAAGGGGCGATCACCAATGCCTCAAACGCGACGCGCTATGTCTTTCCGCACGCGCTGATCGGCACCGGGGCGGGCAACAACGAGGCGCAGTTGAAATGGGGCGAGGCGGTCAAGGGCAAAGCCATCGTCAGCATGCGGATGGACCTGCCGGGGTAAGGCAGGGGCAGGCAAACAGGCGAAGGGCGGTCCGAGGGGGCCGCCCTTTGGCATTCAAAGCAAATCTGGTGTCAGGTGGAACGCGCGGGCAAAGCCGCCATTCAACAGCGCCGACACCGGGGCCATCCGGACAAAGGCGAAATCGGGCAGGTCGATGTAGATCCCTGCCTTCGGGTTCCTCTGCAGCCAGCGTGCGCGGATGCCCGTCCGGGCCGGATCGTCCACGGCGACAAAGCTGGCCTTTGCCCGGATCATCAGCCGGGGATGGGTCATCGGGTCGCCCTTTGCGCCAACCTCTCCCAGCATCAGGGCGCAGTCGGGCCGGTCGCGCAAGGCGCGGAAATGCGGGGCAAGGCCGGATACCAGCGTCAAAAGCCCGGCTTCGGGGTCGCGGGCAAAGGCGATCCGGCTGATGCCGGGGGTGCCGGTATCGGGGTCCTCCCATGCGAGGGCGGCATGGCCAAGTGCCAGCAGGCCCTGCGCCAAGGCGCGCGCTTCGGCGTCGGCGGGCTGGACGGGATCGGGGCGTTTGGGCATGGGTGGCGGGCCTGAGTTGGGGAATGGATCGGCCCCTTGATAGACCGACGCCGTCGACAGGGCCAAGGGCCAAAGCGGACCGGGCAAGTGGCAGGCGACGCGGTGTGCCGCAGTCCGTTGCGCCGGCTTGTATCACCCGGTTGTGCGGCCTAGGGTGCGGCGGCAATACCACCTGCAGTTTGGGTCAATGTGACGACGGGCGGCATGACAGAACCCAAGGCCGGGACCACGTCCCCGAACCCCGCAAGACGACGGACGCGCATGTCGCTGGTGCGGGCAGACCGCAGCGAAGACCGTGATCACGGGCTGGCTGTGGTGCTGGCGGCTGTCGCCGGGGCGGCGAACGCAGGCGGGTTCTTTGCGGTCCAGCAATACACATCGCACATGACCGGCTATCTTGCGGTGCTGGCCGACAACTTGGCGATTGCAAATTTCTGGCCGGTTCTGGTGTCCTGTCTGGCGATTTCCGCCTTCACAACCGGGGCCGCGTTCAGTTCCACTCTGATCAACTGGGCGCGCGAGCATCACAGTCACCACCAATATTCCCTGCCGATTGCGGTGCAGGGCGGGCTGTTGTTCTGCTTTTCCTTCGGCTGGGTTTTCACCTCCGAGGCGGGGCATCTGTTTTCGATCGCCTGCCTGTGCTTTATTATGGGGCTGCAGAATGCCACCATCACCAAACTGTCCGGTGCGCGTATCCGCACGACGCATGCCACCGGCATGATGACCGATATCGGGATCGAGTTGGGGCGCGTGTTCTACGGCCTTTTCCGTCGGACAAGTGGGGTGCGGGCAGATCGCACGAAGCTGGGTATCCTTTTGGCGCAGGTTGGGGCATTCCTGATCGGCGGGGTCATCGGGGCACTGGGCTACAAGGCGCTGGGTTTTCTGTTTTCGCTGCCGCTGGCGGCGGTTTTGCTGGGCATTTCCGTGCCCTATCTGCTGTTTGATCGCCCCGAGCCATTCGATCCCTGACCGGCATCCGATGCGCCAAAGTCACGGGCCGAATCGGCCCTGGTCGACGATTGGCTGCGCAAGGACTGTAACAAACCCTTGTCATGCGCCCCGCCCCGATCTTCACGTCCGCGTGAGGGGCAGGCGGTTGAATTGCAAGGAAATCTGCAATCCGGTTTTCAGAAGTTTTCTGCATTAACAGGCAATCAGTCAATAAATTTTCTGAAATACTCATCAAAAATATGGGGTTACGAAGATATTTACGAAGTGGTAACATTCCGCTAGAGAGGTGTTGCCTGGTGTTTTAGGCGACACGGTTATCGGGGTCCTTGGCCGGGCCTCGTCTAGGGAAGAGGGCTTTTATGACCGACACGTCCGCACTCAAGTCGATTTACCCGGCGTCTGCCGATTTCGTGGCAAAGGCGCATGTGGATGCGGCAGGCTATGCGACGCGCTATGCGGCGTCGGTTGCGGACCCCGAGGCGTTCTGGGGAGTTGAAGGCCTGCGGATTGACTGGACCCGTCCCTATACCCGCGTCAAGGATACCTCGTTTGCGCCCGGCAACATCTCGATCAAGTGGTTCGAGGACGGGCAGTTGAACGTGTCGGCCAACTGCATCGACCGCCACATGATGACCCGCGCCAACCAGACCGCGATCATCTGGGAGCCGGATGACCCAAAGGAACCGGCGCAGCACATCACCTATGCGCAGCTGCTGGAAAACACCTGCCGCGTCGCCAACGTGCTGAAAGCGCATGGCGTGACCAAGGGCGACCGCGTTGTCCTTTACATGCCGATGATCCCCGAGGCCGCCTATGCGATGCTGGCCTGCACCCGGATTGGTGCCATTCATTCGGTGGTCTTCGGTGGGTTCTCTCCGGACGCGCTGGCCAACCGGGTCAACGATTGCGAAGCAAAGGTGGTGATCACCGCCGACTGGGCGCCGCGCGGGGGCAAGAAGACCGGCCTCAAGGACAACACCGACAAGGCGATGCTGCATGTGTCCGACAAGGTGCGGGTGCTGGTGGCCAAGCGCACCGGCGACCAGACCAGTTGGACCGAAGGCCGCGATTTCGACCTGACCGCCGAGATGGCGGCGGCCAAGCCCTATTGCCCGTATGTCGAGGTTGGCGCCGAAGACCCGATGTTTATCCTTTACACCTCGGGCAGCACCGGCAAGCCGAAGGGCGTCGTCCATACCACCGGCGGCTATCTGGTCTATGCCGCGATGACGCATCAACTGACCTTTGACTACCATGATGGCGATGTCTTCTGGTGCACGGCGGATGTGGGCTGGGTCACCGGGCACAGCTATATCATCTATGGCCCGCTGGCGAACGGCGCGACCACGGTGATGTTCGAAGGTGTGCCGACCTACCCCGACGCGGGCCGCTTCTGGGAGGTTATCGCCAAGCACAAGGTCAGCCAGTTCTACACCGCCCCGACCGCCATTCGCTCGCTTATGGGGCTGGGGCCGGAGTGGGTGGAAAAGCACGATCTTTCATCGCTGAAACTGCTGGGTTCGGTCGGCGAGCCGATCAACCCCGAGGCGTGGTCGTGGTATAATACCCATGTCGGCAAGGGCAAATGCCCGATCGTCGACACCTTCTGGCAGACCGAAACCGGCGGGCATATCGTGACGCCATTGCCGGGCGCGATCCCGCAAAAGCCCGGTTCGGCAACATTGCCCTTCTTCGGCGTCAAGCTTGAGGTGCTGGACCCTGCGACCGCCAAGGTTCAGACCGACATGGCGACCGATGGCGTGTTGTGCATCACCGACAGCTGGCCGGGGCAGATGCGGACGTTGTGGGGCGATCACGAGCGGTTCGAAGAGGCCTATTTCAGCCAGTACAAGGGCTATTACTTCACCGGTGACGGCTGCCGGCGCGACGCTGACGGCTATTACTGGATCACCGGGCGGGTCGATGACGTGATCAACGTTTCCGGTCACCGGATGGGCACGGCCGAGGTGGAATCCGCCCTGGTTGCACATGAGGCGGTGGCCGAGGCCGCCGTGGTGGGCTATCCGCACGACATCAAGGGGCAGGGCATCTACGCCTATGTCACGCTGATGCGGGGCGTGGAGCCGACCGAAGATCTGCGCAAGAAGCTTGAGGCCTGGGTGCGGACCGAGATCGGACCGATTGCCAAGCCAGACCTGATCCAGTGGGCGCCGGGCCTGCCGAAAACCCGGTCGGGCAAGATCATGCGCCGCATCCTGCGCAAGATCGCCGAGAACGACTTTGGCGCGCTGGGCGACATCTCGACACTTGCCGATCCGGCGGTGGTGGAAGACCTGATCGCCAACCGGATGAACAAGGGCTGATGTCCATGGCCCCCGTCCTTATCCTTCTTGGCCCGCCGGGAGCAGGCAAGGGCACACAGGCCCGGATGCTGGAGGAAGATTTCGGTCTGGTCCAGCTTTCGACCGGTGACCTGCTGCGCGCGGCAGCGGAGGCGGGAACTGGGGCGGGACGCAAGGCCCGCGCGGTTATGGAGGCGGGGCAACTTGTGTCCGATGACATCGTGCTGGCGATCCTGAAGGACCGGATGGCCGCGCCTGATCTGGCCAAGGGGATCATCCTTGACGGCTTTCCCCGCACCGCAGGGCAGGCGGGGGCGCTGGACGGGCTGTTGGCCGATGCCGGCCAGCGGGTCACCGCCGCGATCAGCCTTGAGGTGGACGACGAGGCGATGGTTGCCCGCGTGTCGGGCCGCTATACTTGCGCCGGTTGTGGCGAAGGCTATCACGAAAGCTTCAAGCAGCCCGCCACGGCGGGTGTTTGCGACAAATGCGGCGGCACGGCGATGAAACGCCGGGCCGACGACAATGCCGAAACCGTGCGCGACAGGCTAACCGCCTATCACGCTCAGACGGCACCACTGATCACCTATTACGACGGCAAGGGTGTGCTTGCGCGGCTGGATGCGATGGGTCCCATCGCCGACATCCGACAGGCACTCGGTGCCATCGTCGCAGGGGTATCGGTCTGAAGGAACGACCCCAAGGCCGCAGGGCCTCGGGCAAGGAAGGGATTGCAGCGCGGCCCTTGGGCACCCCGGTTCGCCGGAGCCCGTGGCAGATCGGTCCGCAAGGGCTGCTGTGATCAGGACAGGGGACGGCGACCACGCCGGAAAACAAGGAGGAGGCCATAATGGCTACTGCAGCAGACGCCAGCACCCGCTCGCGTCCAATGACCCGGGAAGAGAAGAAGGTTATCCTTGCTTCGTCCGCGGGCACCATCTTTGAATGGTATGACTTCTATCTTTACGGCTCGCTGGCGGCGATCATCGGCGCGCAGTTCTTCACACCGTTCCCGGAAGCCACGCGCAACGTGTTCGCGCTGCTGGCCTTTGCGGCAGGCTTCATCGTGCGCCCATTCGGCGCGCTGTTCTTTGGCGCGATGGGCGACATTATCGGCCGGAAGTACACCTTCCTTGCCACGATCATGATCATGGGCGGCTCGACCTTCCTTGTAGGCCTGTTGCCCAACTTCTATTCTTGGGGCATCGCGGCTCCGATCATCCTGGTCGCGCTGCGCATGTTGCAGGGTCTGGCGCTTGGCGGCGAATATGGCGGTGCAGCTGTCTATGTGGCCGAACACGCGCCTGCCAACCAACGGGGTTATTTCACCAGCTTCATTCAGACCACGGCGACGCTGGGTCTGCTTTTGTCTCTGGTCGTCATTCTGTCCGTTCAAGGCTACGTCAACGGCAACTGGCCTGACGTGGTCGCTCCAGTTGCTGAGGGGGCAGCGCCGCTGCTGAACGCCGATGGCTCGCCGACGATGATACGGCCGTTCGCCGACTGGGGCTGGCGCTGGCCTTTCCTTGGCTCGATCATCCTGCTCGGCATCTCGCTGTATATCCGTCTGCAGATGAACGAATCCCCGGCCTTCAAGAAGATGAAGGAAGAGGGCGCGGCATCCAAGGCACCGCTGCGTGAAGCTTTCGGAAACTGGAAGAACGGCAAGATTGCGATCATCGCCCTTCTGGGTCTGACCGCTGGTCAAGCTGTGGTCTGGTACTCGGGTCAGTTCTACGCGCTGTTCTTCATGCAGAACGTGATCAAGGTCGACAGCTTCAGCGCCAACGTCTTCGTGGCCTGGTCGCTGATCCTGGGCACCGGCGGCTTCATCGTCTTCGGTTCCTTGTCCGACCGCATCGGCCGCAAG
>CAIXBE010000360.1 GCA_903917595.1 uncultured Rhodobacterales bacterium | reverse complement strand
GATCTCTTCGATCAGTCCGCGCTTGAGCAGGCTCTTGCAAACGTTGCCGACTGCGCCGCCCTTGAGGCTCGCGGTGACAGGGAACACCATCGCGCTCTCGCGGGCGCAGGCGGCCGACAGGATAACAGCTTGGGTGGCGGAAAGTGGGATCTGGAACATCAGAGCCTCCGATTATTGCCCCCGCGACATGCGGCGGCGTCTACCGGCACGAACCTCGCTGAATGCAAGGCTGATCCCATCTGCACGAGGGGTCAGATCAGGCGCATCTCGCGCAGCGCGGTGGCGGCAGCGTAAAGCCTGTTGGTTGGGACAACGATGCTGACGGTAAAGCTGTCGGCAAAGGCCTCGATGGTCGCTCCCGTCGCCTCGGAGAGCACGCGGCTCAGCACGTCGAGGACAAGGCTCATGCGGCTTGGGTCGAACTTGTCGGGCAGCTCGCAGATGGCAAGGCGGATGGTTGTGGTTTCCATGGGGTTCACTCCGCGTACTCGCCTTCGTGGAAGGCGCTGTCGGAGATGTCGCGCAGCCTGGCGCAGAGGTGGTTCAGGGTGCCGACATTGCCCCAGTCGATCTCGTCGGGATGGGTTTCGAAATGGTCGGCGCTGAGAGTGGCCAGCCGTTCCAGCATGGCATCGATCTCGGCCTTGGCGGCGAGGAAGGCGTCTAGTGCTGTGGCATTGTCAGTCGCTTGCTCGGTCATCTTGGTGGCTCCGTGGTCGCGCGGCATCGCGTCGGTGGAACGACGTTCGCTCCGGTCGCAAAGCGTATCAACTGAATAAGCATCTGTTTCTGAATGATCATTGGAGTGCGCGATGCAGGGCCTGAGCGAGCGCCACTATGCCGCCCGCGTCGGCCTGTCGCGCGGGGCAATCCAGAAGGCCAAGGAGGCAGGACGCCTGGTACTTAATGCGGATGGCAGCATTGATGCCGAGGCATCGGACCAGCGCCGCGCGGCCATGACGGATCCGTCGAAATCCCGCGCGGCCCCTGCCGCCCAGCAGGCATCGCCGAACCTGAAACCCGTGCCTGAAGCGGCTGTCGTTGCCGTTGGCGAAACCCTGCGCGAAGAGGGTCTTGCCGCCCCGGTGGCAGGTGGGAGCACGACCTATCTGCAGGCGAAGACCGCCAATGAAGTGCTCAAAGCGCAGGAGCGACGTATCCGGCTGCAAAAGCTGAAGGGCGAGCTGGTCGACCGGGCCCGGGCCGAGACGCTGATGTTCCGGCTGGCCCGCGAGGAACGCGATGGCTGGGTGACCTGGCCTGCGCGCGTTGCGGCGCTGATCGCCTCGGAACTCGTCGCGGTCTTGGGAGAGGGGATCATGGTGGAGCCCGCGCTGATGCAGAAGGTTCTCGAAGCACATGTCCGCGCCCAACTCGACAGCCTGGCCGAGATCAGAACTGGCCTTGGGTGATGATGTCGCCGACTTCGACGGAGCAATGGACCTGCTGCGCCAATGGTCGCGGGGCATCCGGCCTGACCCGGACCTGACGGTCTCGCAATGGGCGGACCAGCATCGCTGGCTCAGCTCGCGCGCCTCGGCTGAGCCCGGGCGGTACCGGACAGCACGCACGCCCTATATGCGCGAGATCATGGATGCGCTCTCTCCCGTGAGCCCGGTGCAGCGGGTGGTGTTCATGAAGGCCGCCCAGGTGGGCGCGACCGAAGCGGGCAACTGCTTCATCGG
>CAIXBE010000359.1 GCA_903917595.1 uncultured Rhodobacterales bacterium | reverse complement strand
CTTCGACGCCAAGCTCGGTCCACCAATCCTTGATCAGCGCCTGGAAGTCCTGGCGGATCGGGTTGACGGTCGTCTGGTAGACGATCGACAGCTTCTTGCCATCCTTGTCGCGGATGCCGTCGCCGTCGGTGTCGGTCCAGCCGGCCTCTTCCATCAGCGCCTTGGCGCCTTCCATGTCCTGGGTCAGGCAGGCGGTGTTGTCCGACGCCCAGCCCTCAGGGCCCGGGATGACGTTGCAGGTGGGCTTGCCGCCAGCACCGTAGCCGACTTCGACCAGGATGTTGCGGTCAATCGCCATCGACAGCGCGGTCCGCACCTTGATGTCCGAGAAGATCGGGTGGGGGTGCTTGGCAGTCGAACGCTCGCCTTCCGGCAGATCGGCCGACGGGTCGGTGGTGTTGGTCTCGATCCGCTCGACCAGAGTGCCGAAAGCGACGACGAACTGGCCCTTGCCGGCTGCGCTCATCGCGGCCTGGCTGTCCGGAGGGATCTGGGTGTTCCAGGCGTAATCGAATTCGCCGGTCTCCATCACGGCGCGGGCCGAGCCTTCGGCATCGCCGCCGCCCTTGATCACCGCGCTGGCGAAGGCGGGCTTGGCCGGGTCACGGTAGTTCGGGTTCATCGCCATCGTCACGGTGTCGTTGACGGTAAAGCCGGTCACCATGAACGGGCCAGTTCCGATCGGCATGTTGTTCGGGTCGGTGCAAGTCGGGGCAGCAGCGCCAAGGCAGGCCTCGAACTGGGCCTTTTGCAGAACCGGCGACAGCGCGCTGACGAAGGCGGTGTAGGGGTTCGCTTTCGGGCCGTCGAAGGTCACCTTGATGGTGGCGTCGTCCACGGCTTCGACCGAGGCCACGCCCTCATACTTGGTTGCCTGGCTGCAGCCGCCAGCCGGGTCGGTGCAATACTGCCAGGTGAAGACCGCGTCGGCAGCGGTGACGGCGGTGCCGTCGGACCACAGCAGGCCCGGGATCAGTTTCCAGGTGATCGAGGTCATGTCGGCAGAGATGCCGCCATTTTCCAGCGTCGGGATCTCGGTCACCAGTTTCGGGACCAGAACACCCTCGGGGGTCAGGCCGGCCAGCGGTTCCAGAACCATGGACGCCGCGTAGATGTCCTTGGTGCCACCCGACAGGTAGGGGTTCATGATCGACACGGCCTGCGGGAAGGTCAGCTTGACCTCACCATCGGTGCCGCGCTCGGCGAATGCGGCGGGGGCCATGCCCATCGCCGCGACGGCGCCCAGAAGGGCGGTTCTCAGTTTCATTGGGTCTCTCCTTGTTGGTTACGCTCGTTGGCCTCGGGTGCGCCGGTTGATCCGGCGGCGGAATTGTTATGGTAAAGATGGCAGGCGACCTGTCGGCCGGGTTCCACCTCGGCCAGATCAGGCTTTACCTGACGGCAGATGTCCATGACTTTGGGGCAGCGGGTGCAGAAGTTGCAGCCCTTGGGCGGGTTCGCCGGGGATGGCACGTCGCCCTTCAGGATGATGCGGTTGCGTGTTGCGGCCAGTTCCGGGTCAGGCTCGTTCACCGCCGACAGCAGCGCCTCGGCATAAGGGTGCAATGGGCGGGCATAAAGGTCAGACGAGGGCGACAGTTCGCAGATGCGCCCCAGATACATCACCGCGACGCGCTGCGCGAGATGGCGGACCATGGAGAGGTCATGGCTGATGAAAAGGTAGGTCAGCCCAAGCTTTTCCTGTAGGTCTTCCAAGAGGTTGACGACTTGCGCTTGAATGGACACATCCAGCGCCGCGATGGGTTCGTCGCAGACGATGAACTGAGGTTTAAGCGCGAGCGCCCGGGCGATACCGATCCGCTGGCGTTGTCCGCCGGAAAACTCATGCGGGAACCGATTGGCAAAGCGGCGGTTCAACCCGACCTGATCCATCAGTTCGTGGACCCGCTCCAGTTTCTTGTCGCGCGTCCAGTCGGTGTGTTCGTCCAGGGGTTCGGCCACGATGTCGGCCAGCGTCATCCGGGGGTTCAGGCTGGCTTGCGGGTCCTGAAACACCATCTGCATCGTCGGGCGTTTCTTGCGCAACGGTCCGGGCTGCATCTGGGCGACATCCTCGCCGTCGATGATCACGCGCCCGGCGGTCGGCTCATACAGCCGCAGGATCGCGCGGCCGACCGTGGACTTGCCGCAGCCGGATTCGCCGACCAGCCCCAGCGTCTGCCCGGCCATGATGTCGAAGGACACCCCGTCAACCGCCTTTACGTCGCCGGTATGGCGCCGGAACAGCCCCGAGTAGATCGGGAAATGCATCTTCAGGTCTTCCACCTGAACCAAGGGGGCAGGGCGGGCGTCAAGCATGGGCAAGCTCCGCCTTGGTGCGGTCTGGATGCGGGGCCTGCCAGTGACAGGCGACATCGTGACCACGACCGACCACGCCGCCGCTCACCACACGCCGCGCCGGATTGGAGGCATCACAGGCATCATGGCGATGCTCGCACCGGGCGCGGAACGGGCAGGCGGTCAGGGCGGCAGTCAGGATCGGCGGCTGGCCCTCGATCACCTTCAGCCGCGCATCGCGCGCGCCGGTGATCCGGGGAATGGTCTGCAACAGCGCGCGGGTGTAGGGGTGCTGCGGGTTGGCAAACAATTCGCGCACCGGGGCCTGTTCCACCACCTGACCGCCATACATCACCATCACCCGGTCGGCGATCCCGGCGATGACGCCAAGGTCGTGGGTGATCCAGATGATCGCCATCCCCAGTTTGTGGCGCAGTTCCTTGACCAGTTCCAGGATCTGCGCCTGAATGGTCACGTCCAGCGCGGTTGTAGGTTCATCGGCGATCAGCACATCGGGGTCGCAGGCGAGTGCTATGGCAATCATCACCCGCTGCCGCATGCCGCCGGAAAACTGGTGGGGATAGGCTTTCAGCCGCGATTTTGCGTCGGGAATGCCGACGAGTTCCAGCAGTTCGACGGCGCGCAGCTCGGCATCAGCTTTCGACAGGCCCATGTGTTCGCGCAAGGGTTCAACGATCTGGCTGCCGACGGTAAAAACCGGGTTCAGGCTGGTCATCGGGTCTTGAAACACGAAACCGACCTTGGCGCCACGAACCCTGCGCAAATCCTCGGGCGACATCTGCAACAGGTCGCGGTCGCCCAGCATGACCTTGCCAGACCGGATATCGGCGGGAGGGGAGGGCAACAGCCGGATCAGCGACATCATCGTCACCGACTTGCCCGAGCCGCTTTCGCCGACCACACCCAAAAGCTCGCCCCGGTCAAGATGAAAGCTGACATCATTGACGGCGTGGATTTCGCCTCCGCGGGTGCGAAACACGGTCGTAAGGCCCCTGACATCAAGGACAGGCAAGGCCTGATCGGCCATATAGTGCTCCCCGTAGCGATTCTTAGTTCTTGTTATTCTTGGGTCTTTTTGACCCTTGCGTCCATCGGTTACCCTGCGGATGACCGAGTGTTTCCGATTTTTGTCTGTCTATCAATCCCGAATTGCGTCGCTATTCCACCATGTTCTTTCGGCAAATTGCCCGTTTGGCGCGACATATTGCCAGAACTTGACAGCAGTAGCGTTGGCCGACAGGTTGACCACAACTGGTGGAAAGGCAACCCGTGAGCCCCATGGACAAATTAACGCCGCGTCAGATTCTGGACCGCCTGGTCAGCTTTTCGACGGTCAGCCGGGGGTCGAACCTTGACCTGATCGACTGGCTGGCGGGCTATCTTGCCAGCCACGGCATCACCGCGCACCGTCACTGGAACGAGGACCATACCAAGGCGGCGCTTTTCGCCCATGTCGGTCCCCTGATCCCCGGCGCGGTGGTTCTGTCGGGGCATTCCGACGTGGTCCCGGTCGAAGGCCAGACCTGGACCACCGACCCCTGGACCGTGACCGAACGCGACGGGCGGCTTTACGGGCGCGGCACCTGCGACATGAAGGGCTATGTGGCGCTTGCCATCTGGGCGCTGGTCGAAGGCCATCAGCGCGGGCTGACCACGCCGCTGCAACTGGCGCTGTCTTATGACGAAGAGCTGGGCTGCACCGGCGCGCCGCCGATGATTGCGGCGATGCAAGGAGTGGTGCCGAAGGGGGCTGCGGTGATCGTGGGCGAGCCGTCGCGCATGGGACTGATCACCGGGCATAAGGGCGGCACGGGGTATCACGTCCACATGAAGGGTTTTGAGGTGCATTCCTCGCTGCTGCCGCAAGGCGTGTCGGCGATCATGGAGGGCGCACGACTGATCACTTGGGTCAACGACCAGAACGCAGCGATAGAAGCGCAGGTCCCTACCTCTGCGGCGGCGCGCTTTGTCCCGCCCTTTACCACGCTGCATGTCGGCATGATTTCCGGCGGCACCGCCCATAACATCACCGCCGCCGACTGCCGCTTTGCGGTTGAGATGCGCGTGGTCCCGGGTGAAGACATTTCTGACTGGGAGGCACGGTTCCGCGAGGCGGCCGCCCGCCTGGACGCCGCGATGAAATCCGTCCGCCCAGAGGCCGGGGTCACGCTGGACCGTTTTTTCGGCGTCCCCGCCCTGATGCCCGAAACCGACGGTCTGGCGGAGGCGCTGGTCCGCCGGTTGACGGGGACCAATACCTCGGGTGTGGTGTCCTACGGCACCGAGGCTGGCCAATTTCAGGATGCAGGATACTCTGCCGTCGTCTGCGGCCCCGGCGACATTGCCCAGGCGCATCAACCGGACGAGTTTCTGGAACTGTCCGAGTTTCACGCCGGGCACCGCTTCATGGAAAACCTGCTGGACGCCTTGTCATGACATTCCCGATCACCGATGCCAGCCCGATCCGCCACGCCGCCCCCTTGCCGGGCCGGGTCGATGTGACGGTGATCGGCGGCGGGATCATCGGCGTCATGACCGCATATTTTCTGCGGCAAAAAGGGCTGTCGGTGCTGCTGCTGGAAAAGGGCCGGATTGCGGGCGAACAGTCCAGCCGCAACTGGGGCTGGGTGCGCCAGCAGGGCCGCGACCTGTCGGAATTGCCGATCATGATCGAAAGTCTGGCGATCTGGAAAGACCTTACCGTCCGGCTTGGGGATGGTCTGGGGTTCCGGCAGACCGGCGTCCTTTATCTGGCCAAGACCGACCGCGAGATGACGGCGTTCGAAGCCTGGTTTGCGCAAGTCCAGGGGTTCGGGCTGGACACGCGGATGCTGACAGGGGCAGGGGCCGCCGCGATGCTACCGGGGGCGGTCAGAGCCTGGAAAGGCGGGATATGGACTGCATCGGACGCAAGGGCCGAGCCATGGACCGCCACCCCCTTGTTGGCTGACGCGGCCGCTGCCAGCGGGGTTCTGATCCGCGAATCCTGTGCGGTGCGCAGCTTGGACATCGCGGCGGGGCGCATTGCGGGGGTGGTGACCGAAGCCGGGCGCGTGGCTTGCGAAACGGTTGTCGTCGCGGCGGGGGCCTGGTCGCGGCTTTTACTGCAGCGGCACGGCATCCGACTGCCGCAGCTTTCAGTGCGTGGGACCGTGGCCGAGACTGGACCGATGCCCGAGATTTTTCCCGGCTGCCTTGCCGATGATGACATCGGCCTGCGTCGCCGCGCTGACGGGGGGTATACCATCGCCTCGGGCGGGAACGAGGATGAGCTATTCATCGGCCCCGACGCGTTCCGGTCGTTCGGCGCCTATCTGCCCATCCTGCAGCAAGACCTACGACTGAACCGCTTTCGGCTGGCGGCACCCAAGGGTTTTCCCGATGGCTGGGGCACGCCGCGTCGCTGGGCCGATGATGGACCCAGCCCGTTCGAGGTGACGCGCATCCTGAACCCGCCCCCGAACCTGAAGACCTTGTCCAAGGTGCAGAACGCCATTTCCGCCGCATTCCCGTCCTTGGGCCGCCCGAAGCTGCGCACGGTATGGGCCGGGATGATCGACACGCTGCCTGATGTGTTGCCGGTAGTGGATCACGCCCCGATTCCCGGCCTGATTCTGGCCACCGGGATGAGCGGGCACGGCTTTGGCATCGGCCCCGGGATTGGCCGGGTGGTCGCGGATATGGTGACCGGGGGGCGCATCGGCCACGATCTGCAGCGCTTCCGCTTTGCCCGCTTTTCCGATGGCAGCAAGATCGAACCTGCCATGGGCCTTTGACCCCCCTTGCCGTCTGCGCCCGAAAAGCCCACCCTTGGCGCAAAGGAGACCCCGCATGCCGCCGAGGAACCGCTTTGCCGAACTTCTGCCGGAAATCACCGGCTGGCGACGCGATTTACATGAGCATCCCGAGCTGGCGTTCGACGTCCACCGCACCGCCGCCCGCGTGGCCGAGTTGTGCCGCGAATTTGGCTGTGACGAGGTTGTCACCGGCATCGGCAAGACCGGGGTCGTGGCGCTGATCCGGGGGCGCAGATCCGGTTCGGGCCGCGTGGTGGGCTTGCGCGCCGACATGGACGCCCTGCCGATTCTTGAACAAACCGGGGCGGCCCATGCCTCGAAAACCCAGGGCAAGATGCACGCCTGCGGCCATGACGGCCATACCGCGATTCTGCTGGGCGCGGCAAAACATCTGGCCGAGACCCGGGCCTTTGACGGCACCGTGGCGCTGATCTTTCAGCCCGCCGAAGAGGTCGGGGGCGGGGGCCTGGCCATGATTGCAGACGGCGTGATGGAGCGGTTCGGCATCAGCGAAGTTTATGGTTTGCACAGCTCTCCGGGCCTGCCGGTCGGCGAATTTGCCCTTTGTCCGGGCCCGATGATGGCCTCATCCGACGACTTCACCATCACCGTGACCGGCAAGGGCGGTCATGCTGCCCTGCCGCACCGCGCCATCGACACCACTCTGGTCGCCTGCCACATCGTGGTGGCGCTGCAATCGATCGCCTCGCGCAACATCGACCCGATGGAGTCGGTGGTGGTGACGGTTGGCACCTTTACCACCGACAGCAATGCCCCAAACGTGATTGCCCACAACGTGGTGATGACGGGCACTGTGCGCACGCTGGCCGAAAGCGCGCGCGATCTGGCCGAGGCGAGGGTGGCGGAAATCGCCCGCGCAACCGCCGAAGCTTACGGTGCGCGGGCCGAGGTTGCCTACCGGCGGACTTGTCCGGTCACGGTCAATTCGGTGGCCGAGACCGAATTTGCCGCCCTTGCCGCCGAGACGGTGGCAGGACAGGTGAACCG
>CAIXBE010000358.1 GCA_903917595.1 uncultured Rhodobacterales bacterium | reverse complement strand
TATCATTCGCGGCTCAGCCGAGGATCACCGACTTCGCCGCCAGATCACCGCCGCGCCAAAGATAGAGCGCCGCCATCGGGTCGGAACCACAGCGCATCGCATGCGGTACCCAGGGCGCGTGGTGGATCACCTGGCCGGGCTCGACCTGTGCAAAATCCGCGTCACCCATTTTCCATTCAGCCACGCCCGATAGCGGCAGATACAGCTCTTCGGCCTGATGGGCATGCGACGGATAGGTAAGGCCGGGGGCAAGCAGAAGCACACCGCAAGCCAGATTTGGGCTCGGTACCGGTCCACGCAGCCCGATGAACTCAGTCCAGCCATAGCGCTTGAGAAAATCTGCCCCGAAATCCGCAGCTGCATAGGTTTGGCGCCATTGCAGCATGGGTGCCGCCGCGACCAGCGCCGCGACGAGGCCGGCCGTCTTTTCCGGGGGGGCCAAGCGGTCCAGCCAGTCGCAGACCTCCAGCCGCGTCGGCGGGCAAACCCGGCGCTCATCGCCCACCGGCCAGTCCGGCAGAAACGGTGCGGCCTCTGGAACCACCCGGATCATCTGCTCCACGTTTTCCAGAATCGCCTCGAGCATCGCCCCGTCCATGGTCATTCTGATGTTCCCCGATCCAGGCTGAGACTCTACGGCGTCCATTCCAATTCGAATAGTCCCGCATTCCCCCTTCTTAACAGGCTCCGCAAACGTGCCGGACGAACTCTGAAGGGGATGAAACCGACCCTGCGCGACCAACGGCAACGGCTTCTGGTGTGCTCCGATGCGTGGGCAGCACAGCGGGAGGGGTAACGTGCCCTTATCAAGAAAAGGCGTGCGCCATGACCACAATCGCAGAGCTGAAGACTCGCCGCGATGCCTTGTCAGCGCAGCGCTCCAGCGGTGTGGCGCGCGTGAGCTACGACGGCAAGACCGTCGATTACCGCAGCATCGCCGAGATCGACCGGGCCATCGAGGTGCTGGACCGTGACATCGCGACTGCCGAGGGCCGCAAGATCATCCGGCAGGTGCGCGTGATCACCACCAAGGGACTGTAATGCATGGGCTGGCTTGATGCCTTTCGCCGCCGGGGGACCGGCGGCCCTGTTGCTGTGCGTGCGCGGCTGGAAGGGGCGATGTCGCAGCGTCGGTTGCGGGGCTGGCAGCCGCCATTGGAAAACATCAACTCGCTGATCGCCTCGGGCGGGCCCCGTCTCTTGGCAAGGTCACGCGAACTGGTGGTGACCAACGGCTATGCCGCCAATGCCTGCGAAGCCTTTGCGTCGAACCTCGTCGGCGACGGGATCAAGCCTTCGTCGCTGATCGAGGATCCGGCCCTCCGCGATCAGGTGCAGCGGCTCTGGCTCGCCTGGACCGACGAGGCCGATGCTGATGGGCTGACCGATTTCTACGGCTTGCAGGCGATGGTTGCGCGGGAGATGTTCGTTGCGGGCGAATGCTTTGTTCGGATGCGTCCGCGCCGGGCCGAGGATGGTCTGCTGGTGCCCATCCAGTTGCAATTGCTGCAATCGGAGATGCTACCCTTCGAGAAGACCGAGGCGGCGGCCAACGGCAATCGCGTCCGCTGCGGCATCGAGTTCGATGCCATCGGGCGTCGCGTCGCCTATCACTTCCGTCGCCGCCATCCCGGCGACAGCACCGATCAGGGGATGGTCACGCCCGAAACGGTCCGCGTCCTGGCCGGGGACGTTCTGCATATCTACCGACCCATCGACGCGGGGCAAATCCGGGGCCTGCCGCATGTGGCCCCAGCCATGGTGCGGCTGTTTCTGCTCGACCAATACGACGACGCCGAGCTTGACCGGAAGAAGACGGCGGCGATGTTCGCGGGCTTCATCACCAAGACCGCGCCCGAAGAACAGTTGATGGGCGAGATCGAGGCAACCGACGACAGTGGTGCCACTGTTAGTCTGGAGCCCGGCACCCTGCAGGTGCTGCTGCCCGGCGAGGACGTGAAGTTCTCCAGCCCCGCCGATGTCGGCGGCGGCTACGAGGCGTTCCAGTATCGGACGCTGCTGTCGGTCTCGGCCTCGCTGGGGCTGCCCTATCATCTGGTGACCGGCGATGTGCGGCAGGCGAACTATTCGTCCTTGCGCGCCGAACTTGTCGAGTTCCGCCGCCGCGTCGAGCAGTTGCAGCACGGGGTGGTCGCGCATCAGCTCTGCCGGCCGGTCTGGGCGCGCTGGCTGGAAACCGCGGTGTTGTCGGGTGGGCTGGACCTGCCTGACTTTGCCCGCTCGCCTTCGCGCTATCGCCCGGTGAACTGGATCCCGCCGCGCTGGGATTGGGTCGATCCCTTGAAGGACATCCAGGCGCAGGTCCTGGCGATGGAGGCCGGGATCATCTCGCGGCGCAAGGTTGTCGAGGCCACAGGCTACGACGTCGAGGAAATCGACCGCGAGAACGCCGCCGATGCGAAACGTGCCGGGGACATGGGTCTCACCTATCGCACCAGCCCCGGCGAGACGCAGGGGGCGCGGGCCACACCCGCCCGTCGACCTGACACCGACGCAACCGCCATAACTGAACAGGAGTAACAGCATGAACAGCTGGTACACGATCCGCGCCCAGAGCACCGGCGCGGAGGTGGTGATCTATGACGAGATCGGGGCCTGCGGCGTCTCGGCCAAGGGGTTTCTTGCGGAACTGGCAGCACTGCCGGATGCCACGCCGCTGGCCTTGCGGCTGAACAGCCCGGGCGGGTCGGTCTTCGATGCGGTCGCGATCTACAACGCGATCAAGCGCCACACTGGCACGGTCACGGTCTGGATCGACGGCATCGCCGCGTCTGCGGCCTCCTACATCGCGATGGCGGGCGACGAGATCGTCATGCCGGAAAATGCCTTTCTGATGATCCATGATCCGGCCGGGGTAGTGATGGGCACCGCCATCGACATGCGCGCGATGGCCGAGGCGCTGGACAAGATCAAGGGCAGCCTGCTTCAGGGCTACGCGGCTAAATCGGGTCGGCCGCAGGAAGAGATTGCCCCCTTGATGGCGGCGGAAACCTGGCTCGATGCCAAGGATGCGCTGGATCTCGGTTTTGCCGACCGCATCGCAGAACCGGTCCGCATTTCTGCGCGGTTCGACGTTGGGCGGTTCCGCAATGCACCGCCTGTGCTGGTGGAGGGTGCAGGCGATGCGGCCGAGGATGAACCCACAGGCGATGGTTCGCCAGATGATGATCCTGCGCCAGAGGGGTCCGTGGCCGACGACGATGCCGAAGGTGTCGCTGGAAACGACCTCCCCGTGAATGTGGGACAGCCTGCAGCCGAACCTGATCCGCCCCCTGACCCCGGCGCGCCGCCGCTGGCAGCAGATGCTGCCAGTGCCGTCCCCATTGTCGATGCCGCCACGATGCGCGCCGACGTCCTCGCCCATGCCCGCGCAGTCGTGGATTTCTGCCGTTTGGCCGGGCAGCCGCAAATGACGGGCCGGTTCCTCGAACGGGACGCCGGTCTCGACGAGGTCCGCGCTGCCCTCCTGGCCCTCCGCGCTGAGACGGAACCCGACATCTCCGCCGCCCATCCGCAACCCGGCCGCCCCTCTGGCGCGCGCCCCTGGGGCGATGTCATCGCCCGCACCTTCCGTCTGAAAGGATAGACCCATGCCCACGCTTACTGAAACCCGCCACGCGGGTGGCTTCCTCGTCTGGGAAGCGCTGCGCGATTATTGCCGCAGCACCGTCATCCTTGCCTCCGGCAATCTCCAACCCGGCACCATTCTGGGCAAGATCACCGCCTCGGGCAAATACGCCGCCCACGATCCGGCCGCCTCGAACGGCACCCAGACGGCAGCGGCCATCCTCTGGGACAGTGTCGATGCCAGCGGCGGCGACACCAACGCCGTCGTGCTGATCCGCGGCCCCGCCATCGTCAACCAGTATGAGATCGCCATCCCCGGCACACCCACTGCACCGCAGATTGCCGCAGCCCACGCCGCCCTGCTGACGCTCGGCATCCTCGTCCGCTAACCCCCAAATCAGGAGGCACCCCATGGCCACCATGGACATTTTCGAAGGCGATGCCTTCTCGATCATCGAACT
>CAIXBE010000357.1 GCA_903917595.1 uncultured Rhodobacterales bacterium | reverse complement strand
GTGCGCCTCGCTGGGCTATGGCAACGAAGAACTCGCCGAGGCGGGTGCAGCGGCGCTGCGCAAGCTGTCATTTGCCCACACGTTTTCTAGCAAGTCGCATGACGGCGTGATCGAGCTGTCCGAAAAGCTGAAGGCGATCTCGCCGGTTCCGACCTCGAAGATCCTTTACGCCTGTTCGGGGTCCGAGGCGAATGACATGCAGATCAAGCTGACCTGGTACATGAACAATGCGCTGGGCCGGCCGCAAAAGAAAAAGATCATCTCGCGCAAGAAGGGCTATCACGGCGTCACCATCGCCTCGGGGTCGCTGACGGGGCTGTCGGGGATCCAGACCGATTTCGACCTGCCCATCGCAGGCATCCTGCATACCTCGTGCCCGCATCACTATGCCTATGCCGAAGCTGGCGAGAGCGAAGCGGACTTCGCCTCGCGTATGGCCGATGATCTGGAGGCGCTGATCCTGCGCGAAGGCCCCGACACCGTGGCAGGGTTCATCGCCGAGCCGATCATGGGCGCAGGCGGGGTGATCATGCCGCCCGAGACCTATTTCGCCAAAGTGGCGGCGGTGCTGAAACGCTATGACATCCGGTTCATCGTCGATGAGGTGATCTGCGGTTTCGGGCGGACCGGCAAGATGTTCGGCTGCGAAACCTTCGGCATTCAGGCGCACAGCGTGTCGATGGCCAAGGCCATCACCTCGGGCGTCTTTCCGCTGAGCGCGGTCAGCATCGAGGAAGAGCTTTATCAGGCCATGCTGGAGGAAAGCCGCAAGCTGGGTTCCTTCGGTCATGGCTTTACCCATACCGCCCATCCCGTTGGCTGCGCGCTGGCGCTGAAGACCATCGAGATCTACGAAAGAGACGGCATCGTCGCCCACGCTGCCCGAGTGGGCGAGGTGTTTCAGGCGCATCAAAGGGCCTTGGCCGATCACCCGCTGGTCGGCGAAGCCCGGGGCATCGGGCTGATCGGGGCGCTGGAATTGGTGGCGGACAAGGCGACGCGGCGGCCGTTCAACCCCAAGCACGGCATCGGCAAGCGGGTGGCCGCCATCTGTCAGGACATGGGCCTGATCGGGCGCGCCGTGGGCGATGCGCTGGTGCTGAGCCCGCCGTTGATTATCACCGCTGACCAGACCGACGAGATGTTCGCGATTGTCACCCGGGCCTTTGACCAGCTTGAAGACATCGTTCGACAGGAGGGCCTGCGCGATGTCTGATGCCATTTCCGCCGCCCCGCAAGCAAGAGTTGTGACCATGGAACCAGCCGTTCAGATCACCGACCTGACTTACCGCTATCGCGGAGAAAAGACCGAGGCGCTGAAAGGCATTTCCCTGTCGCTGAACCGGGGCGAGTTTCTGGTGGTCATGGGGCCAAGTGGTGCCGGAAAAAGCACGCTTGCCGCCGCAATGAACGGGCTGATCCCCAATTTCTTCAAGGGCAAGATCGCGGGCGAGGTGCGCATCTTCGGGCAGAAGACCACCGAAACCACGGTGGCGCGCAATTCCGAGACGGTCGGCATCGTGTTTCAGGATTTCGAAGCGCAGCTGTTCTCGACCAACCTCGAGCTGGAGGTGACCTTCGGCATGGAGAACTTCGGCGTGGATCGCGACGAAATGCATGCCCGGATGGAAGAGGTGATCAACTATGTCGGCATCGCTCATCTGAAGGGCCGCGCGCCATCAACCCTGTCGGGGGGGCAAAAGCAGAAGCTGGCCATCGCTTCGGTTCTGGCGATGAAACCGCGCGTCGTGGTGATGGACGAACCCACCACCGACCTTGATCCGATCAGCAAGATGGGCGTTTTCGAGATCACCCGGCGGCTGTGCGAACATCACGACACGACCCTGATGATGATCGAACACGAAACGGAAGAGGCGCTGTACGCCGACAAGATCGCCCTGATGCAGGACGGTCGGCTGATCCGGCTTGGCCCAACGCGCGAGGTTTTGCGCGACGTCGATCTGATGCGCAGCGTCGGCGTGGCACCGCTTGGCATCCCGTCCTTCTTCAAACGGATGGGTGAAGGTGACCTGCCCATTACCGTTGACGAGGGAGTGGCCAGGTTCAACGAACTAAGCTGGAAAGTCTCGGCGCCGGCCTACCAGAAGCTGACGGAAAACGAAGCCGCCGCCCGCGCCGGCCTGGGCGAGGTGCTGATCCGCTGTGACGGCCTTGACCACACCTACGACACCGGTCTGAAGGCGCTGGACGCTGTCACTTGCGAGGTGCGGCGCGGCGACGTTCTGGCCATTCTGGGCCAGAACGGCAGCGGCAAGACCACGCTGGCCAAGCATTTCAACGGGTTGCTGATGCCGACCGGCGGCGAAGTGCTGGTCGATGGCAAGCCCACACGCGATCAGGGAATCTTCAAGATCGGCCAGAAGATCGGCTATGTCTTTCAGAACCCCGACCATCAAATCTTTTCCGAAACGGTTTTTGACGAGGTCGCCTTTTCATCGCGCCTGCGCAAGCTGCCCGAGGACGAGATCAAGGCCCGGGTCGCCCAGGCACTGGCCTCGGTCGGGCTGACGGGCATGGAAAAGGAAGACCCGTTCTCGCTGACCAAAAGCGGGCGGCAGCGGGTGGCGGTGGCCTCAGTTCTGGCGTCAAAACCCGATGTGCTGATCCTGGACGAACCGACCACGGGGCTGGATTACAGCGAACAGCGCGGGATGATGGACCTTGTGCAGCGGCTGAACAAGGCAGGCAGCACGATCATCTTTGTCACCCATCACATGTGGGTTGTGGCCGAATACGCCCGCAGCGTCATCGTGATGAAAGAGGGCAGGGTGATCCTGCAAGGCACCCCGCGCGAGGTGTTCTCGCATGGCGACCGGCTGCATGACGCCTTTCTGCGCCCACCGCATTTCGTCGATTTCTCGAACCGGCTGGGCCACACCTTCCTGACCCCCGAAGAAATGGCAGGCTGCATCGTCAGGGGGATGGAGGCATGAGCGGCGACTTCTATATCGACAACAATTCCTTCATGCACCGGCTGGATGCCCGCACCAAGATGGCGCTGGCCTTTCTGACCGTCGTGGCCATCCTGATGTTTGAACATCCGGTCTGGCTGATGCCGATCACCTGCCTGTCGCTATTGCAACTTTACATCGCAGGCGCGTTTCGCAACCTGCGCCGCATTCGTTTCATCCTGATCATGATGTCGCTGTCCAGCATGATCCTGTGGAATTTCTTTTCCAACGGCGTGACGCCCCTTTGGTGGAAATTCGAGGTGGAATCCTTTCTCTTCGCCGTTAACCGCACCTTGCTGATCGTGCTGGTGATCAGCAGCGGCATGGTCCTGATCAGCACCACCCGCAACGAAGAACTGGTGCTGGGTCTGATCAAGATCGGCCTGCCCTACCGGGTGGGATTTGCGCTGTCGACGGCGTTGCGGCTGTTGCCGACCATCGGGTCCAGCATCATCACCATCAGTCAGGCGCAGCGCAGCCGGGGCTTGGATCTGCATGTGAAGAACCCGCTGGAGCGGTTGCGCCGGTTCCTGCCGCTTCTGGTGCCGGTCTTCATCTCGACCATCCGCAACACCAACACTTTTGCCATGGCACTGGAATCCAAGGGTTTCGGTGCTCGCGACAAGCGCAGCTACTATCTGAAGATGGAAATGAAGCGGGCCGATTATCTGGTTCTGGGCTTTGCCCTTGTGTTCGTCGCGGTGTCGATTGTGCTGCGCCTTAAGGGCATTGGCCAGATACCCGGACTGACACGGTTCTGAAAATCCGGAAGGGGAAAACATGCATAGCGCCATCATCGCCGGAACCGGGATCTACGACATTCCCGGCATGAGTTTTCAGGAACGGATCATCGACACGCCCTATGGTCAAGCCAAGGTCAACATCGGCACAGTGGACGGGTTTGAACTGGTCTTTCTGGCCCGCCACGGGCTGGACCACAGCACCCCGCCGCACAACATCAATTACCGCGCCAATATCAAGGCCCTGCAGATGCTGGGCGTGAAACGTGTGGCCGCAACCTATGCCGTTGGCTCGGCCAACCGTCGGGTGCGGCCGACCGAAATGGCGCTTCTGACCGATTTCATGAACTTCACCTCGGGCCGGCCGCTGACCTTCTTTGAGGGCGGTGACAGCGGTCTGGCCCATACCGCGATGGACGCGCCCTATTGCCCGGCCATGGGGCGCAAGATCCTGGAACTGGCCCATGCCCGCGGTCTGGCGATCAAGCCGGACGCGGTCTATGTGGCCACCAACGGCCCGCGGTTTGAAACCCCGGCCGAGATCCGCATGTACGACCGGCTGGGCGGCGATGTCGTCGGCATGACGGGCGTCCCCGAGATCGTTCTGGCGCGCGAGGCGGGCATGCACTTCGCCGCCGTCGCCTATTCGGTCAACTGGTGTTCGGGGATCATGGACGTGCTGGAGTTGCACGAAGAAGACATGGTCGAGACGCGGCAGAACCTTGCACGGCTTCTGGTCGATGCGCTGCGCGAGATGGCCGAACCTGATTGCCGCTGCGCCGATGCGGTGATGGTCATGCACCCCGCCAAGGACTGAGGCGGGCAAAAACAAAAACAACAGTTTAAACCAACAAACGAGGGAGAGAAAGAATGAGAGAAATATTCACCATGTGGAAGGACACCCGGATGATCATCCTGGTGGCCTTGACGGCGGCGATTTACGGCGCGTTCCTTATCGTCTTCAAGGGCGGGATTCCCATCGTTCCGGGGGTGACCGAAGTGCGCCCGGCAAACGTCTTTCCGCCGGTTTTTGGGCTGTTGTTCGGCCCTGCCGGTGCCTGGGGTGCCGCCATCGGCAACACCGTCGGCGACATCTTTGGCGGCACCCTGGACCAGGGCTCGATCCTTGGCGCCATCGGCAATTTCTTTCTGGCCTTTGTGCCCTACAAGATGTGGGGGGCTACCTTCGGCCTTGTGCCCAAGAATGACATCTCGCCAATGACCAACACCTTGCGCAAGCTCATCGCCTTTGAAATCGTGGCCCTGACCGGGTCTGCGGCCTGCGCGATCATCATCGCCTGGTATGCGGATTCGATTGGTATGGTGCCCTTTGCCTTCCTGTCGATCACCATCACGGTGAACAACTTTGCCGCCGCCTGCGTGGTCGGCCCGATCCTGCTGTCGCTGCTTTACCCGCGGGTCAAACGCTGGGGCCTTCTGTGGACCGACATCATGAGCGTCGAAGACGTGGCCCCCGGCAAGGCCAAGTCGCTTGGATCAATCCTGATGATCGTCGGCGCCCTTGGCGGGCTGGTCTTTGGCACGATGGTCGCCCTTGGGGCGGCTGGCCAGACGATCTATGGCTTCGATGGCGAACAGGGCAACTGGACGCTGTTCGTGGTCATGATCCCCTTCCTGGCGCTTCTGGTGATTGCGGGCCTGATGCTTTCGGGACGCGAGCAGTTTACGGATGAGGCCGAGTAAGGCCACGACCTTAACAGCCGGTTCGGCGCTGCCTGTGACAGCGCCGAATTTCTTCAACAGCGGAAAGCCATGAAATGACCCCCATCGAAGTAGACTGCCTGCTGCTTGGCGCAACCATTGTCACGATGGATGCCGGGCGGCGCATCATCGAGAATGGCGCGCTGGCGGTCAGGGGCGAGACGATCCATTGGTTGGGACCACAGGCCGAAATGCCGGATTTCACCGCCAAAAAGACCCTGAATGTCAGCGACATGGTGATCACGCCGGGTCTGGTCAACACCCATGGCCATTGGGCGATGACCCTTTTCCGCGGCTTTGCCGATGACGACAATCTGGAAGGTTGGCTGGAAAAGATCTGGAAGGTCGAAGCCGAGATCGTGGCCCCCGACACCGTGATTGCTGGGGCCGATCTGGCGATGATCGAGATGATCCGCTCGGGCACCACCTGTGCCACCGACATGTACTGGCAGTTCGATGGTTCGGTCGAGGCTGTGGTGCAGGCGGGCTTTCGCACCGTCAACGGCCCGGTATTCGCCGCGATCCCCGGTTTCGAGGACCGCCGCCAGTTCAATCTGGAAGAGGCGCATGACTATCTGCGCCGCCATGCCAACCAGCCCCTGCTGCATCTGTGCGTGCAGGCGCATTCCGTCTATACGACCGACCGCCCGATGCTGGAGGATGTCCGTCGCATCGCCCATGATTTCGGCATCGGCTTCATCACCCATGCGGCGGAATCGAAGGGCGAGTTGGCGCAGGTCAGCGCGCAATATGGCAAAAGCCCGATCGAGGTTTTAGACGATTGCGGCCTTTTGGGGCCCAAAACCCTGTTGGCCCACTGCGTGCATCTGACCGATGCCGAGATCGCCCGGCTGGCGGAAACCGGCACCTCGGTTTCGCATTGCCCGACATCGAACATGAAGTTGTCCTCGGGCATCAGCCGGCTGGTGGACATGACCCGGGCCGGGGTAAACGTGGCCATCGGTACCGATGGTCCGGCCTCCAACAACGATCTGAACTTCTTCCACGAGGCGCAACTGGCCGCGTTGGTGCAAAAGGGCGTTACTGGCGATCCTTTCGTGCTGCCCGCGCCCGAGGTTTTTGCCATGATGACGGTGAATGGCGCCCGTGCCTTTGGCCTGTCAGACAAGATCGGATCGCTGGAGGTCGGCAAGCTGGCCGATCTTGCCGTGATCGACTTCAGCTCGGCCAATTTGACGCCTTGCTATGACATCTACTCACATCTGGTCTATGCCGCATCGCCCGCCGATGTGCGCCACACCATGATCCATGGCCGTCTGGTAATGGAG
The DNA here is from genome assembly GCA_903917595.1 of uncultured Rhodobacterales bacterium. Lineage (GTDB taxonomy): Bacteria > Pseudomonadota > Alphaproteobacteria > Rhodobacterales > Rhodobacteraceae > Tabrizicola > Tabrizicola rara. The sequence continues at coordinate 1,843 of CAIXBE010000357.1, read as the reverse complement.
GACCGGGAAGTCCGCACCATCGACGAAGAGCGGGTGAAACACGACGTCCGCAAGATCGCCGACCGCGCCCGGCCCTTGTTCACCTGCCGCCATGCCCACTGAACCCTGCCCGCCGCGAAAGGAGCCAAGGGTGCCCGCCACAACCGACATTCCCAGCCTTGCCCGTCTCATCGAACCCGGGATGCAGATTGCCTTGCCGGTCGACTACGCGGGCGTGTCGATGGCGATGACCCATGCGCTGATTGCGCGCGGGGCAGGGGATCTTGATCTGGTTTGCGTGCCGACCGGCGGCTTGCAGGCCGACATGCTGATCGGCGCAGGGCTGGTCCGCTCGGTCGAGACCAGCGCGATGACATTGGGAGAGGCGGGCGGCGCGCCCTGTTTCAACCGGGCGGTCAGGGACGGTAGCATTATCCTGAGGGACTCGACCTGCCCGGCGATCCATGCCGGGCTGACCGCCGCGCAAAAGGGCGCGCCCTTCAGCGCCATGCGCGGGTTGATCGGCACCGATGTGCTGCGCCACCGCCCCGACTGGTGCGTCATCGACAACCCGTTTGGCCCAGGCGGCGATCCGGTCGTGCTGGTGCCCGCGATCCAGCCCGATGTCGCGATTTTCCATGCCGCGATGGCCGACCGCGCCGGCAATGTCTGGATCGGGCGGCGGCGCGAGTTGGCCACCATGGCCTATGCCGCGCGCCGCACCATTGTTACGGCCGAGCGGGTGATCGATGGCGATCTGTTCGAGACCGAAATCATGGCCGCCGGAACCCTGCCCGCGCTATACGTCGATGCGATCGGAATCGCGCCGAAAGGGGCCTGGCCCTATGGGCTTTGGGGGGAATATCCCGCTGATACGGGCGAACTTTTACGCTATGCCGGGTCCGCGAAGACCGACGCAGGCTTTGCCGCCTATCTGGCCGAAACGGGGGCCGCAGCACCATGAAACCCGCCACCCCACGCGAAACGCTGATCACCACCATCGCGCGCTTGCTGGGCGGCGTGCACCATGTCGCCGTGGGTGCCTCCTCTCCCATCCCCGCCGCTGGCGCCATGCTGCTGCGGGCCATGAAGGAAGCCGCTGGTGCGCCGCGCGTTCGCATCTCGATCCTGGGTTCGGTGAAACACAATTTCTTCACCAATGGCTCGGTCGAACTGTTCGATTGCGCCGGTCAGGGCCGGATCGACGCCTTTTTCCTCAGCGGCGGGCAAATCGACGGACAGGGGAATGTGAACCTTGTGGGGGTGGGTGACTATCCGCAGACCAAGGTGCGCTGGCCCGGCTCTTTCGGGGCGGCCTATCTGTACTTCGTGGTGCCTCGCGTGATCCTGTTTCGCGAAGACCACACGCCGCGCATCTTTGTCGACAAGGTGGATTTCGTCTCGGCCCCCGGCACCAGCCCGGAAGGCGTCTATCGCAGCGGTGGCCCGCATGCCCTGCTGACCGGGCTTGGCCTGTTCGACTTCGATGCCAGCCGCCCCGGTTTCCGCCTGCGCAGCATCCACCCCGGCCATGACCTGGCCGAGATCACCGATGCCACCGGCTTTGCCTTTGCCCATGATGCGGCACCCGCTGCGACGCCACCCCCAGATGCCGCCACCCTTGCCCTGTTGCGCGGACGTGTGCTGGACGAGCTTTCTGAGACCTATCCCGACTTTGCCGCCCAGTTGCAGCGCGAAACCAGCGAGGACGCATGACCCACACGCTTTCCCCCGGCTCGCTGGCCTCACTGAAGGTAATTGATGCCAGCCGCGTGCTGGGTGGGCCCTATGCCGGCCAGATCCTGGCCGACCACGGTGCCGATGTGATCAAGGTCGAACCGCCCCAAGGCGACGAGACGCGCGG
>CAIXBE010000356.1 GCA_903917595.1 uncultured Rhodobacterales bacterium | reverse complement strand
CGGCGAAGGGGCCCTTTTCCCCGTCTGTTCGCGAAACCGCAGCCTGGCGCCCAGCACAAGCTTATCCCAAGCACCCGCTACAAGGCCGTCATTTTGGAAATTGACTTCGCGGCCGTCCTCGCAACGCACGAAGCCGTAACCCAGTTCCGGTTAAAGCTCGATGATCTCGCCATGCAAGATGACGGGGTGATGTTTCAACTCTTGCCCGGCTCTCACCCTGCGGCTTTCTCGGACCCGCTTCTCCAGCGCAGTGAAGGTTGCACTCACCGCAGGGACGAGATCGTCTGACGCATGGCCGTGGCGCACGGTGCGGGCAACGTCCAGATCCGGGCCCGGCACCTCAAGATGCAGCCGCACGTCAAAACCGCGCGCAGTGTGCCGAGGCTTTTGCGGGGCATCCAATGTGATGCGAAGGCCCACCGCATTGGGGCAGATCTTTTCGACAGCCTCGATCCGTTTACGGAAGATCGCCTGGACGGCTTCAGACCGCTGGACGTTGCGCCAGGTGATGACAGGTTCGCGCTGCATGACTGGCTCCGGGTTTCAGGCGTGGTGGTCTGCGACGGCGTTCACGACTTCGCCCAAAAGCTGCCGGGGCATTGCATCGGCGATGTCGCCAAGGCTCAACATTCCGACCAGCCGCTTCTTTTCGTCGATCACCGGCAGGCGGCGTATCTTCTTCTGCTCCATCATATGCATCGCATCCTCGACAGTCTGTGTGGTCAGGCACCAGACGATGCCAGGGGTCATCACCTGCTCAGCAGTCGTCGTGGCAGGATTGCGCCCTTCACCCTTCACCCAGCACCCGCAGCGCCAGATCGCGATCCGTCACCATGCCGATAAGGCGGTCGTCGCGGCCCACCGGCAATGCCCCGATGTCACCATTCTTCATCCGGCGCGCCACCTCGGCGACCGGTGTGTTTGCTTCGACCCATTCGGCGGGCGCATGCATGATCTTGGCGATTTCCATCGGGCGTCCTTTTCTTGCGTGCATCTTGATCATTTCCCATCATCCGACTGGAGGCTGGCCGGACGGACCGACTGTGCGAGCCGTACCAGACGGTTATCTCCTTGTACCCAAGCGCGAGCTTTTCGTGTAACATTGATGCAATCAGGGTTTGCCATCATTGATCACCGTCAACAGGGCCGACAGTCGGGATATCTGTCACACGCGGCCGCACTCAGCGTTTGGGCGCGCTTGCCCGTCGATAGCCGTCAGCATGGCCTCGCACTCCGCCTCCCGGCCGCGCACCACGCGCTGCCCTGCCAGTTTCCCACGCGTCTCAGTCACGATCGTGCAGCGCCCTTCGGGCTGGCCATCCTTGCGAAAGTACACCACCAGCCAATCGCGGGTCTTGCCCAATTCATGCGCGCGCGCGGTGTTGGACCACATCAGCGTTAGGTGCCAGTCGTCGCGCCTTGCATGCATCACCGGCAACCACGCCGCCCCCTCGGGATTGAACCGTTTGGGTGCGATCAGGCGCAGCCGGCCTTTGGCTGCGCGTTCACGGTAAAGTTTGTCCGCGTCCAGCAGCAGGCTGACGGGCGGTGGCGTGACCGACCCGGCCCCGCGCCGGGCGCTTCTGATGCGGCCAAGCCGTTCGCTGACCTGCGACAGCACCAACTGCCGGCGGCGGCGTCCAAAGCCGGGGATCGGGCGCCCGCCGGGTTGCAGGGCAATTTCCAGTTCTTCCAGCGTTTCGATATCCTCGTCATCGGCCAGACGTCTGGCAAGTGCGGGCCCGACGCCGGGGATGGTCATGAACAACCGCGCAGGCGCCGCATCGCCTTGCAGCCGGTCAAGCTGCGCCCAGCTGCCAGACGTGAGCATCTCGGCGATCGCCGCTGCAATGCCACGTCCGATTTTCGGCTGAGCGATGAGGCCGGCAAGACCTTCCCGCGCAAAGATGTCGCGCAGCGCGACCGGCAAGGCGCCAACATGATCGGCCGCTTCCTGATAGGCGCGGACCCGGAACGCATCGTCGCCTTGCTGTTCCAACAGGGATGCAAAGATCTGAAGACGCGACGCAATGTCGGCGTTTTCGGTGAT
>CAIXBE010000355.1 GCA_903917595.1 uncultured Rhodobacterales bacterium | reverse complement strand
CGCGGCGGGTGGGGTTCATCCCAAGGGCCGACGCAACGGCCTGATAGACCTTGATCGACAACGTATCGCCCATCACCACGCTGCCCGGTTCGGCCCCGATCAGCCGTGCGATGCGGTCGCCCACCCGGCGCGGCATCTCCATCCAGCCGGCCTGTTTCCAGCCGCGGATCAGCATCTGGCCCCATTCCTTGCCGATCACGCTTGCCATCCGGTCCTGAATGCCACACGGGAGCGGCCCCAGCGAGTTGCCGTCCAGATAGATGACACCCTCGGGCAGGTCGAAAAGCGCCTTGGTGGCGGTGAAGTCGGTGGTCATCGGGATGGCTCCTGAAGGGCTGAGGCCAGCCAGGACCAGAGATAGGCCAGCAGGCCGCGTTCGATGTGAAGGCCCAAGGTTTCCCCCTTGAGGTCCAGAACAACCGGGATCCCTGCGAAGGTGATGGCCTTCGACGGGCCAGAGTCTGCCGTCGTCGCCTTGGCAACAAGGTCTGCAAGACCTGTGCCGGAGAGTTCGACCAATGCCAGCCCCGCGCTTAGGTCCGACAGGGCAAAACCCTCGGCATGCCAGCCCGGAGCAAGTTCTGTCCGTCCCAGCACAAGGGTGCGGTCGCGGGCGAGGCGGAGCGCAGTAGACAGGTCCACCCCGCTGACCCGCGAGAAAGCCGCCAGATCGCCACTGACAAGACGGCACTCGGGGGCATCGACCACGCGCGCAGTGACGCCCGCCGCCTGCAAGATGGCCCCGACCTCGGGCTGGGATGCCCATTTGTCGACATGGTTCAGTTCAAGCATCAAGAAGCCTCCCCTTGGGGTCCAGCGCACAGACCGGTGCGATGCGTGCCTGCACCTGCTGACCAAGGTGATAGAGAGTAACGATTTCACCCACCCGCGTGCTGCCACCTTCGACCAGCCCCATCGCGATGGGGCGGTTGAGGTTGGGGCTGTAGTGGCTGGTGGTAACGAAGCCGCGACTGCGGCGCTTGCCCCCAACCGTTTCCACCACATGAGCGCCAACCGGCAGGACGGCGGCGGTCAGGCTTTCCAGCCCCACCAGATCGCGGGCCTGATCGGCGACGGCCGGCAGGTGCAAGGACCGGCGGCCAAGGTATTCGCCCTTGCGCTTTTCAAACGGTCCGTACACGCCCAGATCCATCGGGCGGGTGCGGCCATCGGTGTCCTTGCCAACAACGATATAACCCTTTTCCGCCCGCAGGATCATCAGCGCCTCGCCGCCCAGAAGCACGGCGGCAAAGGCGCGTCCCGCTTCTTTCAGCCGCCGCCACAAGCCAAGCGCGTGGTCGGCGCGGATCGACAACTCGTAAGACCTGTCACCGGTAAAGCTGACGCGGGTGATGCGCACTTCTATGCCTTCGAATTGACTGAAGGTCAGGGCCATATGCGGCAAGTCGTCCAGCGCCGCAAACCCCACCGCCTGCAACAACTCGCGCGACTTCGGTCCGGTGACGGTCAGCGTCGCGTAATTCGCGGTCGTGTCATGGATCACCACACGCGAGCGGTCAAAGCTGTCCTGCCGCCATTCCTCCAAGAGGAACCCCATGCCTTGCACATGACTGGACGAACAGGAGACGATGAAGCGATTCTCGTCCAGGCGAACCAGCACACCGTCGTCATAGACCGCCCCGCCTTCGGTCAGGACAAAACCATAACGGCAGCGCTCCAGCTTCAGGGTGGACATGGTGTTGTAATAGATGAAATCGAGGAACTTCGCGGCATCTGGGCCTATCACCTCGATCTTGCCCAAGGGGGAGCCGTCAAAAAGACCCACCCCCTGCCGGGCGGCCTTGGCCTCGCGCAGGACGGCGCTTTCATCCGCGCCATACCAGGCGGGGCGCAGCCAGCCACCATATTCGCGGAACAGCGCCCCATCGGCGCGGTGTTCGGCCTCCAGCGGCAGACGACGCACGGGGTTCATAAACTGCCCGCCGCGCAAGCCCGCGAAAGAGGCAAGTGGCACAGGCGTAAACGGCGGGCGATAGGTGGTCGTTCCTGTCTCGGGGATGGTACGGCCCGTCAGTTCTGCCATCAGCGCAAGGCCCGGCAGGTTCGAGGTCTTGCCCTGATCATTCGCCATGCCAAGGGTAGTATAGCGCTTCAGATGCTCGACCGAGGTCAGGTTCTCGCGGTGGGCCAGTTCGACATCCTTGGCAGTCACATCGTTCTGCATGTCCAGCCAGATCCGGCCCTTGGCCATGGGCTTGGGCCAGACGGCCGCATTGCCCCCATGGGAGGTCGCCTCGACGCCCTGCCCCGGAAGGATCCGCGACAGATCGAAAACCCCAGCGGCTGCGCCGATGACACACAGGCCCAAGACGGGATCGCCCGGAAGGAAGGCCTGCAAGCTCTCGTCCCAGCGCAGCCTGCCCTGCGCTTGCGAGTAAAGATGCACACTCGGCGTGTGCCCGCCGGACACCAGCACCGTATCGGCCTCGATCCGCTCGCCCGAGGTCAGCCGCACCGCTTCGACCTGCCGCCGCCCCAGCGCCGTCTCGATTGGTTGCGCCGCGATGACGCGGAACGGATGTTGACCGGCATCGGACCTGCCGTGAAGGTCCAGAAGCGTGACCTCCGCCCCTACCTGCTGCAACGCCCGCGCCGTGTCATAGGCGCTGCTATTGGTCGTGGCGATCACCACGCGGCGGCCGACCGCGACACCGAAACGGTTCAGGTAGTGCAGTCCTGCTTCGGCGGACATGACGCCGGGCAGGTCGTTGTTGGCAAAGGGCAAAGAGCGCTCAATGGCCCCTGTGGCAAGGATCGTCTCGGCAGCGCGGACGCGCCATATACGCGGTGCCGCGGTGCCCGGTTGCGCCTCGGCCAGCCCGGTCAGCCCGTGGTCATAGCGGCCAAAGGCTGTCGTACGGGTCAGGATTCGAACGCCAAGCGAGGCCAAATCGGCGCCCATCGCCGCCGCCCAATCCCGCCCTTCTTGCCCGTCAATCCGGGCGGGGCGGTAAAGTAGGCTGCCCCCCGCACGCAGTCCTTCGTCGCAAAGGATCACCTTGCGGCCAGCCTTGGCCGCGTCCCGCGCAGCGGCAAGACCCGCAGGCCCAGCCCCCACAACCAGAACGTCGCAGGTGGCATTGATCGGCACGCTTGGCCCAAAACCCTGCGCAGCAGGGTCCAGCCGTCCCAACCCGGCCATGGCGCGGATGCGCGGCTCGAACAGGTGCCAGTCGGGCAGCATGAAGGTCTTGTAATAGAAGGCCGCCGGAATGAAGCGAGAAAAGCGGTCAAGGAAGGCCATGCGGTCATGCTCAGCCGAAGGGTGGCCGTTGATCGACTGCAGGCATAGCCCCTGAACGGCCGGTTCCAGCGTCATCTGCACATTCGGGCGATGCTGCGCACCCAAGACATCGGCAATGCCGTTCGGTTCTTCCGACCCCACGCCCCAGAAACCACGCGGGCGGTGGTATTTGAAACTGCGCCCGACGATGCGCTGGCCCGAGGCCAGAAGTGCCGAGGCCACTGTGTCGCCCTTCAGCGCCGGGATTGTCTTGCCATCGAAGGTGAAGGTCAGGCTCTGGCAGCGGTCCAGTGCCCAGCCGGTTTGGGTGCGCCAGCCGCTCATGCTTCACTCCCCAGCGCATGAGTGGCGGTGACGGCATGGGTAACGGTGTCACGCTCCATCAGGAAGGCTTCGCGGCAGGACATGTGCATCCAGATCTCCCGCGCCACACCTTTGCGGTTGTGGCGAAAGAACAGGTAGTCGGTCCAGTCGATGGCGCTGGCCTCCGCACCGGGGCGGGCGTTTCCGGCGTCGCCGCCAAAGTGGAACTCCGTCTCGGGGCGCGGGCCGCAGAAGGGACAGGTGAAAAGTTGCATCTTGGCCTCAATGCGCAATGCCCGCGCCAGCCGCCTCGTCAAGGAGGTGGCCGGTGCGGAAGCGGTTCAGATCGAAGGGGGCAGAGATCGGATGATGGCCGCCGGAGGCAAGGATATGAGCGAACAAGGTGCCGCCTGCCGGGATGGCCTTGAAGCCACCTGTCCCCCAGCCGCCGTTGATGTAAAGACCGGGCAAGGGGCTTTCGCCGAAGATGGGCGAGGAATCCGGCGTCACATCCACCGTGCCACCCCATTGGCGCAGAAGGCGCAACTGGCGAAAGATCGGGAACATCTCCAATACCCCTGACAGCACGGTTTCCAATTGCGGCAGGTTTCCGCGCTGGCCATAGGAGGGCACGCGGTCCAACCCCCCGCCAATCACCATCTCGCCCTTGTCGGACTGGCTGACATAAGCGCCCGTCATGGGCGAGACCAATACGGTGTCGAAGATCGGCTTCACGGGTTCCGAAACGCAGGCTTGCAGGGTGTAAGAGGTGATCGGCAGACGGAAGCCCGCCTTTTCCGCCATGACGCCCGAAGACCCTGCAACGGCCATTCCGACCCGATCTGCCCGGATCTCGCCCCTCGAAGTCTGGACACCGACACAGCGGCCGCCTTCGACCACGAAACCCTGTACCTCGCATTGTTGTATGATATCAACGCCCAAGGCATCGGCGGCACGGGCATAGCCCCAGGCCACCGCATCATGCCGCGCGATCCCAGCACGAGCCTGAAAGATCGCGCCGTACACCGGATAGCGCGCATCGGGGGCGTAGTTGTAGATCGGCACGCGGCGCTGTACCTCGGCGCGGTCCAGCAGTTCAGCCTGTACCCCGTTGAGCTGCATGGCATTGACCTGCCGCGCCGCCATCTCCATTTCACCCGGAGAGGAGACAATCTGCATCATGCCGCGCTGCGACAGCATGATGTTGTAATTCAGATCGCGGCCAAGGGTTTCGTAAAGCCGCAGCGAAAGGTCATAAAGCTCGGTGCTTTCGGGGTAGTAATAGTTCGACCGGATGGCGGTCGTGTTGCGCCCGGTATTGCCGCCGCCCAGCCAGCCGCGTTCGATCACGGCGATGCGCTTCACGCCATGGGTTTTCGCCAGATAATAGGCGGTGGCCAACCCCTGCCCGCCGCCGCCGATGATGACGACAGCATAGCGCTTGGCCGGTTGCGGACTGCGCCAGGCCTGCGCCCAGCCTTTCTGGCCGCACATCCCCTCTTTCAGGACCGACAGGGCAGAGTAATGCCGGGTCATGCGCGCATCGCCCGGCCTTGCGGGTCGTAGGTCGACGCCGCGATCACCACGGCGCGGCATTCCTCGCCGATGATATGGGTCGAAAGCGCGGTGCCCTCGGCCGCATGGGCGCGGTCGACCATGGCAATCGCAAGGCTTTTGCCGACGCAAGGCCCATAGCCGCCCGAGGTGACATAGCCCACCAGCTTGTCCTCGGCCCAGATCGGTTCATAGCCGCTGCAATCGGCGTCCTTGGCGGAAACCTCCAGCGTTACCAGAACTTTAGCCGAAGGCTGGCCCCGCGCCGCGCGGGCCGCGGCTTCGCCGATGAACCCCTGCTTTTCCCAGTCGATGAAGCGGTCCAGCCCGGTCTGCCCCGGCGTGTAACCTTGGGTGAACTCGCGGTTCCAGATGCCGAAGCTTTTCTCCAGCCGCAGGGCATTGCCCGAGGCGAAGCCGAATTCCACCAGCCCCAGATCGGCCCCGGCCTGCACCAAAAGCTGTCGTAGCGTGGCATGTTCCAGCGCCGAGCAGTTGATCTCATAGCCCAACTCGCCAGTGATCGACATGCGGGCAATGCGACACCGCAACAGGCCCACATCCATAACCGTGCAACCCAGCAGCGGCAGGGCAGAGACGTCCTGATGCGTCAGTTTTTGCAGGATTTCGCGCGATTTTGGACCGGCGATGGCAAAGCCCGTCACCTGATCCGAAAGGTCGCGCAAGCTAACGCCCTCGGCCATATGATCCTCAAACCAGCGCAGATGCCATTCGCGCAGGTAATATGACCCCATCAGCCAATAGCTGGCGCCCCAGTTCAGGACGGTCAGATCGCCCTTGAGCCGCCCGTCATGGCCCAGCATCGGTGCCAGCTTTGCCCGCCCCGGTTTCGGCAGACGGCAGGCCAGTAGTCGGTTCAACCAGGACTCGGCCCCCGGTCCCTTGACCTCGTAGCGCGAGAAGCCGGTGATATCGAGCATCCCGGCACGCTCGCGCACCGCGCGCGCCTCGGCGTTCACCAGATCGAAGGCGTTGGAGCGGCGGAGCGAGGGCTTTTCCTCGAACCCGTCGGGCGCGAAATAGAGGGGCAATTCTAGCCCCCATCCGCCCGCCCATTTCGCCCCGGCGGCGCTCATCGCGTCATAGGCGCCGGGGGTTTTCAGTGGGCGGCCTGCGGGCAGATGCTCGTTCGGGTAGGTCATGATGAAGCGGCGCGAATAGAACTGGCCGGTAGTCTGGCGGATAAACTCGCGGTTGGCCGCAAACTCGCCATAGCGGGCGATGTCCATGCCGAACACGTCCGCTTCGGCCTGACCATGGACCATCCATTCGGCCAGCGATTTGCCAACGCCGCCGCCTTGCAGAAAGCCTGCCATCACGCCGCAAGCCACCCAATAATTGCGCAGGCCCCGGATCGGACCGACCAGCGGGTTACCATCAGGCGAGAAGGTGAAGGCACCGTTGACCCAACGCTTGATCCCGGCGCGTTCCAGTACAGGATAACGATGGAAGGCCAGCGCCAGTTCATCGGAAATCCGGTCAGGGTCTTCCTGGATCAGGTCCATGCCGTAATCCCAAGGCGCGCCGTCCATCTGCCAATGCTTGTGGTTGATCTCATAGACCCCTAACAGCATCCCCTTCTGTTCCTGCCGCATGTAGGAAAAGCCATCAAGATCGACGATTGTGGGCATTTCGGCCGGAAGGGCCGCCACTTCGGGAATGGCCTCGGTCACTAGATAATGGTGCTCCATCGGTGTGACGGGCAGTTCGACCCCTACCATGCGGCCAAGTTGCTTGGCCCAAAGGCCACCCGCGTTGACGACATGCTCGGCCAGGATCATGCCTTGTTCGGTTTCGACCTGCCATTCCAGCGAGGGGAGCTGTTTCAACGACAGCACCCGGTTGTGCTCGATGATCTCCGCGCCACGGTTCTTGGCGGCGCGGGCATAGGCATGCACCACGCCCGAGGGATCGACATAACCTTCGCGGGCCGAAGTCATACCGCCCAGAAGGTCGGACGTGTTCACCAGTGGGCAGAGTTCCTTGATTTGCTCTGGCGTCACCAGGTCGCTGTCGTCGATACCCATCGACTGCATCACCCGGTAGCTGCCCTTCAACCAGTCCCAGCGGTCAGGGTCACGTGCCATCAGGATGCCACCTGTCATGTGCAAGCCGATGTTGATGCCGGATTCCCGCTCAATCTCCGGCAGAAGGTCGATCGTATAGGCCTGAAGCGCCGAAATGTTGGGATCAGCGTTCAAAGTGTGGATGCCGCCCGCCGCGTGCCAGCTGGAGCCCGCCGTCAGCACTGACCGTTCAAGCAGCGCGATATCGGTCCAGCCAAACTTGGTCAGGTGATAGGCGATGGAGGCGCCGACGACTCCGCCGCCGATGATGACAACACGATACCGGGATTTCATGGGGAACCTTTCCTGCATGGGGCGGATGCCTCAGCGTAACACAATGTACAGTTATGTACATATGAATCTGGTGAGTTAAAGTCGTGCTTCCATCCAGCCACGCGCCATCATTGGCGTCGCTTCCAGAAGCGTGCGCGTATATGCCTGTTGCGGAGCGGCAAAGATTTGCGCGGCCGGGGCAAACTCCACGATCCGCCCTGCCTGCATGACCGCGACCTCATGCGCAAAGCGGCGGGTCAGGCCAAGGTTGTGGGTGATGAACAACAGCGTCAGCGGGCGGGTTTGCATCAAGCGCAACAAAAGCTGGATCACGCTCTCCTCGACCAAGGGATCGAGGGCAGAGGTCACCTCATCACAGATCAGGACTTCGGGATCAGCGGCCAGCGCCCGCGCGATGCAGATACGCTGCTTTTGCCCACCGGAGAGCGAACCCGGAGAGCGATCAAGAAGATCCTCGGGCAATTCGACGTCGCGCATCAACATGCGCAGGCGTTCTTCTGCAGCAGCCCCTGTCACCCCACCGAAAAACGCCAAGGGCCGCCCGATCGCCTCGCGCACCTTCTGGCGCGGGTTCAGCGCCAGATCGGGAAGCTGGTGGATGTACTGCAACCGACGGCGCGCCTCGCGCGGGCGGCTCTCGATGCGCGGCGCCAGCGGCTTGCCATGAAAGGTTGCCGTGCCACCATGGACATCGACCAATCCGGCGATGGCGCGGGCCAAGGTGGTCTTACCGCTGCCGGATTCGCCGACCAGACAGGTGATATGCCCCGCCGACAGGTCCAGATTGATATCGCGCACCGTCGAGACCCCGCCATAGCCTGCCGCGAAATCGCGCAAGGCGATGATCGGGACGGACGTTTCGGCATGCACTGGCGGGCTGGTCGTCGTCTTGGCGGCGACAAGGGCGCGGGTGTAGTCCTGCGCCGGGCTCTCCATCAGGTCGCGCGTCGCTCCGGTTTCAACCACCTTGCCATGGCGCAAGACCATCAGCCGATCGGCCAGTTGCGCCACCACGGCAAGGTCATGGCTGATATAGACCGCGCCGCAGCCCCGCGCCGTCACGATTTTGCGGATCAGGCGCATCACCTCCAGTTGGGTCGTCACATCCAGCGCGGTGGTCGGCTCATCGAAGATGATCAGGTCGGGGTCATTGATCAGCGCCATGGCGATCATCGCACGCTGCAACTGCCCACCGGAAACCTGATGCGGATAGCGCATCCCGAAGGTTTCGGGGTTGGGAAGCTGCAACTCGCGGAAAAGACCCTCGGCCATCTTGCGGCGCTCGGCCAAAGGGGTGCCCAGTTCCAGCGCTGCCAGTTCCGTGACCTGATCGCCCAGCCGGTAAAACGGGTTGAATGCCGCCGCCGCACTTTGCGCAACATAAGACACCTTGCGGCGCCTGACTTGTTCCAGTTGCAGCTGCGACAGATCGAACAGGCTTTGCCCCGCCAGCGTCACCTTGCCCGCCACGCGGTGGCAGCCTGCGCGCAACAGGCCGACCATGGCCATAGCAAGCGTGCTTTTGCCTGCCCCGCTTTCGCCGATCACGCCGAAGATTTCGCCGCGCCGGACCTGAAGCGAGATGTCTTGCAGGATCGGCGCGCGGGCGTTGATGCACAGGCCCTCAATGCTCAGGACGGTGTTTTCCATCAGCCCAACTCCGCCCGGATCGAGTATTTGTGGATGAACCAATCGACAATGCCGTTGACCGACAGGGTTATCAGAGCAATGCAGGCGGCGGGGGCGAGGGGCGACAATTGGCCCACGGAAATCGCCAGGGCGTTCTCGCGTACCAGCCCGCCCAGATCGGCGGCAGGCGGCTGCACACCGACGCCTAGAAAGGAAAGCCCGCTGATGAACAGCACCGCATAGGAGATGCGGATGCCGAATTCGGCGATCAGGGTGGGGGCAGCATTGGGCAGAATCTCACGGCGCAGATACCAGCCAAGGCCTTCACCGCGCAGGCGGGCGACCTCGACGTAATCCATCGCCACGATATCGGCGGCCACGGGACGCATAACGCGGTAGAACAGCGTCGACTCGAGCACCGCCATGGTCATGATCAGCGTGACCAAAGAGACACCTGCCACCGCCAGCACCACAAGCGCGAAGATGATCTGCGGCACCGACATGATGGCATCGACCAGACGGCCCAGAAGGATATCGGTCCAGCCGCGCCGGAAGGCGGCAAGAAAAGCCAGCGAAACGCCGGTGAATGACGCCAGAACCGAAACCGTCAGCGAGATGCCCAAAGTATAACGCAGCCCGAAAAGAATGCGCGAGAACATGTCGCGGCCAAGCGAATCCGCCCCAAGAAGCCCGCCCTCCCCCGGTGTGGCATAAGGCGCATGGACCGGCTCGTTGGGCAGAAAGGGTGCGATCACGGGAGCAAAGAGCGCCGCGAGAATCAGCGCGGCAAAGGCGGCCACAGATAGAAGAAATCCAAAACGCCGCATGGTCAGGCTCCTCTTGCGGGTTCGCGCTGGCGCGGGTTGACTAGGAGGGCCAGAAAATCGGCAAGAAAGTTCATCCCGATAAAAATAAGTGCGAAGAGAAGGCCACAGGCCTGCACCACCGTCAGGTCCCGGTAGGAAACCGAATCCACCATCAGCTTGCCAAGGCCCGGATAGCTGAAGACCATCTCGATCACGACGACATCGACGATTAGATAGGCCACCGTCAGGATAGAGATCGACAGGATGGCCGACAGCGCGTTGGGCAAGGCGTGGCGCAGGATGATCCGGCGGCGCGAGATGCCCTTGACCTCGGCCATCAGGACATAATCGGTCGCCAGCACCGCCAGAATGGCTGTCCGCGTCAGCTTCATCGTATGGGCTTGCCCGATGATGACCAGCGAGATCACCGGTAGGGCAAGGATATTGATCCAAGCCGCCGCACCTCCAAAGAAGGGCGCCACCGACATCGACGGAAACCAGCCCATCCGAACCGCAAAGACATAGATCAGGATATAGCCCACCAGAAAGGCGGGCATGGCCAGAAACAGCATCGAGGTGAAGCCAAGAAGTCGGTCGAACCAACTATCCTGCCAGATCGCAGCAGCGATCCCGCCGCCAACCGCGACAGGCAGCAGAAAGACCGCAGCAACCGAAGCCAGCAAAAGCGAATTTCCAAGCCGTGGCAGAAGCACTTCGCTGACCGCGCGTCCACTTGCCAAAGACGTTCCGAAATCTCCCCGCACCGCATGGGCGAACCAGCCCAGATAGCGCAGCAGCAGGGGCTGATCGAGGCCGAGGTCGCGCCGCAAGGCCGCCAACGCTTCGGGGGTGGCGTTCTGACCCAGAAGGGCGCTTGCGGTGTCACCCGGAAGCAGGGCGGTCCCGACAAAGACCAAAAACGTCACCAGCAAGAGCGACACGGCCCCGGAAACCCCGCGCGAGACGATGAAATCTCGCATGGGGCTCAGCTGTTTGCGGCTTGGTAGGTTCATTGGGTCCCTCATGCATGGCCTCGGCCGGCCGCTTTGCGTGGAAGTTATCGGTTTGGCCCCGTTCTCAGGCTTCTTCGAAAGGAAAGCTGTCCAATCGCTGCGGCCCCGTATCGGTGATCAGAACCTGGGTTTCGAGCTTGACAGATTCACTGCCTTCTTCGGCCATCAGACTTTCAACGCAAACCACCATGCCTGACTTGAAAAGTCCCGACATCGAGGTGTTGGCCCAGTCGGGGTGAAGGGGCACAACCGGCCATTCGTCGGCCATGCCGACGCCGTGAACGGCGTTCGAATAGCGGAAGGGAATGTGGCGCTCGGGGATCCGCCAGCTCCGTTGGTTGAATTCCGCAAAACTCAGGCCGGGCTTCAGGAGAGCGAGGTTATGGTGAATTTGCTCCAGCGCCGTGCCATAGATGCGCCGTTGCAGGTTGTTCATTGCCACGCCGCCACAGGTCCAGCTCCGCGAAAGGTCGGCACAATAGCTGTATGGGCCGATCATGTCAGTGTCGAAAGAGATCATCTCGCCTTCGCGGATCGGGCGATTGGAGCATTCCTGATACCATGGGTTCGTGTTCGGCCCGGCAGTCAGCAGTTTCGTCTCGAGCCATTCACCGCCGGAACGGGCATTTTCAAAGTGCAGATGAGCCCATAGCTCCTGCTCTGTGACGCCGGGCCGGGAGTGGTCCGCGATACGCGCCATGCCCGCCTCACAAACCCGTATGGTCCAGCGCATGAGCGCGATCTCGTCCACTGACTTGATCGAGCGCGCGATCTCGGTCAGTCGTGTTCCGTCCGTCACAGCAAGGCCCAGATTGTCAAGCGCATGGGCCGCGTGGGCTTCGAGGCGATCGGCTGCAATGCGGCGGTTGCCACCACCCCACTCATTGACAAGCGCCGCAACCTCGGCCGCCCACAGCGCCAAATGGGTGTCTGCCTTGTCGCCCTGCGCCATGAACATCCAGATTCGCGCCGGGCGGATCTCGTCGATGCCGGGCAGGGCCCGCGCGGCCTTTTCCACTCCCGGAAGTTCGAACAGGATTGCCGGCCCGCCGTTCAGGATCAGCGCATAGCGCACGGGGTTGTGTGCCGTCCACACCATCATGTTCGAACTGTCGAACGCGTAGCGGATATTGATCGGATCGTAGAGAAGAAGTGCGGCGACGTCCGCAAGCTCCATCTGTTCCCTCAGGCGGGCCAGACGGTATTTGCGTGCAAGTGTCAAGGTTTCGGCAGAGATCGGAGAGATAAGCGGTCTCTCCTTGCCCTCGGCGTTAAGGTATACGGCCTTTCGTTCGTCTAGGAACATGGGATCCTCCGCTTTTCAAGAAATCGCCCGGCCCCAATATGTGTTCAGGCGCCGGGCATAGTTTTTTCAAAGGTCAGGCGAACCAGACCTGCTCGGCGGCACGGTAGTTTCCGACGGGCTGAGTGCCGGGGACATAGCCCTGAACCATGGTCGCAACGCCTTCGACCACATCACCGAAGACCGGAATGATCACTCCGCCATCCGACGACAACAGGGCCTGCGCCTGTGCATAGATCTCAAGCCGCTTGGCCTCGTCGGGCGCCCCCCGTGCCGCAGCAATCGCCGCGTCGAAATCAGCATTCGCCCAATGCGTGTCATTGCCCGGAGAGGCTGAGGAATAGGCCGTAGTCAAGATCATGTCGGCGGTCGGACGCGCGCCCCAGACAGTGGCATGGAACGGTGCCTGCGCCCAGACGTTCGACCAATAGCCGTCGGCGGGGTCGCGGATGATTTCGATCTCGATTCCGGCCTTGGCCGCATGTTCCTTGAACAGCGCCGCCATGTCGACCGCAGGCACGGTGGCTGCATCAGAGGTGTGCAGTTGCAACGGCCCCGTGAAGCCGGATTTCTTGAAAAGTTCGGCCGCCTTTTCCGGGTTATAGCTGTTCTGCGGGATGCCCGCAGCAAACAGCGGATCGTTCGGCGGAATCGGCGTGTCGTTGCCAATCCGGCCCATGCCGCCATAGACGCGCTTCAGCACATCCTCGCGGTCAATCGCCAGCTTCATCGCCATGCGTAGATCGGCATTGTCGAAGGGCGCCATGTCGGCGCGCATGTTGAAGCCCACGAACTGCGACGAGGACAGCGTCACAAGCGCTTTGCCGGGCAAGGTCTTGATGAGCTCAGCCGTGCGGGTGTCCAGCATGGAGGCGATGTGGATCTGCCCGCTTTGGAAGGCGCTGGCGCGCGCTGCTGGGTCATTGGCCGCCAGGATAACCACTTGATCAACCCAGGCCGCATCGGTCTTGAAATAGCCGTCGTGCCGGGTCAGTTCCAAAACCTCGCCGGGCGAGAAACGGGCGATCTTGTAGGGGCCAGACCCCACGCCGTCGAAGGTCGTGGTGCCTTCCGGGATAATGCACAAGGGATAGTTTGACAGCATCGCCGGGAAGAAATAGTTGCCCTCAGTCAGCTCGACCGTCAGCTTGAACCCGTCCGCTGTCATGCTGGCGATACCCGCAGCGATGGCGCGTGAGTTTGAACGGCTGTCCTCGGCATTGTGGATTTGCAGCGAATAGATCACGTCGGCGGTGGTCACTGGCTTGCTGTTGTGGAAGGTCGCGTTGTCGACCAGATCGAAGACCCAGGTCTTGCCGCCGTTGCTCCCTTCCCACGACTTCGCGAGCCCCGGCTTCAGTTCGTTCGCCGGGCCCTGTACCTCAACCAGCGTGTTGAAGATCGTGCCAGCGGCAACCGACCAATAGGGCGAGTTGAACGTGCGCGGGTCCAACGTATCGCCGGTCGAAGCGCCTTCGATACCGATGGCAAGCGTGCCCCCCTTCTTGGGGGCGCTTTGTGCAAAGGCGCGGGCCGTCGCAGCAAACAGCCCCAACGCCGCCGTGCTTGCGATGAACTGCCGACGAGACATGCCGGTACGGTGATCCATTGTGTTCTCCCTGATTGACCGGCGATCCCAGTGGCCACGCATGTACAGTAATGCACATGTAGTCACCCATGTACAGGTTTCCTTCAAACTTGAAGCGTTAGGGGGGGCGGCCAGTCTATAGGCCTGTTTTTGCGTCCCTTTTTCCTAGCCGGTTGGGCTGGCGCCGCGCTTCAATCCTCGGGCTTGGCGCCGCCTGATTCGGTGCCTGTGCGGACAAAGGCGTCCAGTCGGTCAACGACGCCCGCGCAGGCCTCAGGTGCCACGAAATCGGTAAGTTTCTGTTTCCAGATCGCCGTCGCCCGTTGCGCGGCCGTCAGACTTCCGGCCTCAACCCACGACCCGTGGTTCGACAGATCGGCCACCAGCGGGCGATAGAAGGCGGTCTGATAGCGCTCCATCGTATGCGCAGTCGAAAAGAAATGCCCCCCGGGCTGCACATCGGCAATCGCATCGAACCCCAGTGCCGCCGCGTCGGCGGGGGCCGGCGTGGCCAGTTCGGCGATGGTTTGCAGGTTTTCGATATCGAGGATGAACTTCTCATAGCCCAGCGTCAGCCCGCCCTCCAGCCAGCCCGCCGAATGGACCGTGACCGTGGCCCCGCCCAACACCGCACCCCAGAGGGCGTTAATCGTCTCAGACGCCGCCTGCGCATCCGCCGTGTTCGCAGCCGCCCCCGTCGCCGACCGCCAGGGCAAACCGATATGCCGCGCCAATTGGCCCGAGCCGATGCAGGCCCGGATATGTTCCGGCGTGCCAAAGGCGGGCGAGCCGGACTTCATGTCGACGTTCGACAGGAACCCGCCGTAAGACACCGGTGCCCCGGCCCGCGTGATCTGCGCAAGCGTGATCCCGGCCAACGCCTCGGCATGTTGTAGCATCAGCGCGCCGGAAATGGTAATCGGCGCCATGGCCCCCGCGAGGCAGAACGGGGTGATGATCGACATCTGGCCCGCGCGGGCAAAGTCAATGATTCCGCGCGACATTGGCAAATCCAGCTGGCGCGGTGAATTGGAGTTGATCACCGTCGTCGCCCAAACCCCGTCGCGGAACCCGGCATCGTCCAGGCCCCGGGCCAGCCGGATCATCTCGAAGCTTTCCTCAACCTGCTGGCGGCCGCGGGAATAGACAAACAAGGGCTTGTCGCAATTCTCCAACTGCCCCTTCATCATGGCATAATGGCGCAGGTGGATCGGCACATCCTGCGGCTCGACCGAGGGGCCGTGCATGTGGATTACGTCGAAGGATTGTTGCAGGCGCAGGGTTTCCAGATATCCGGTCAGGTCGCCAGGGCGACGGCCGCGTTCGTTGTCATAGGCGTTCGGGCAGCCCGCCCCCGCCATGAACAGCATGGAGCCGAGTTCATAGACTTGCTCCCGCGCCGGATTGGCGGCACGCAAACGAATGGACTTCGGGGCCGTTGCAAGGGCCGCAGTTACGATTTCGCGCCCGATCCGCACCATCTGGCTTTCTTCGTCGACCAGCGCCCCGGCCTGCCGGAAAAGGGCGCGCGCTTCGTCGAGTAAAACCTTGATACCCAGCTCTTCCAACACGCGCAGGGCGCCGTCATGGATGGCCCCGATCTGATCGGCTGAGAAGGCCTGTTGCGGTGCGAACGGGTTGCGCATGCGGACATAGGCCGCGTTCATCGTCTTCTGCGGGGCACCGGCCCCCCTACGACCCCGCCCTCGCCCGCTCCGCGTCTCGTCCTGCTTTTCCATGTGCGCCTCCTGTGCCCCTACTCTTGCAATCCTGACACTGATAGACAGTTATGTACATAAGAATTTGCCACTCAGCCGCTGCGATAGCGGCGCATGCTTGAACATGGCACCTACATGCAGCTAAAGTTGTCTCCAGAGCACTGAGGACCCAAGTGAATGGTAGCCACAAATGAACAGCCTGACACCGATGCTCCTGGCCGGTCCACGCGAGAGGATTGGCTGAAGCTTGCCCTCGACACGCTGATCCGCGACGGGATCGACCGGGTTAAGGTCCAGATCATGGCCATACAACTGAACGTCTCGCGGTCGAGCTTTTACTGGTTCTTCAAGAGCCCGCAGGATCTGAATGACCAGATGCTGGACTACTGGCTTACCAAGAACACCGGCCCGATCATCCAGCGCGCCCTGCGCCCGGCCCAGACGATCACCGAGGCCATTCTCAACGTCTTCGAATGTTGGGCCAACGAAGACTTGTTCGACCCGCGCCTGGATATCGCCATCAGACTTTGGGCGCGGCGCGACCTCAACGTGCTTGCGGTCGTCACCAGCGCCGATCAGCAGCGGCTGGACGCTCTGACCAGCATGTTTATGCGTCATAGTTTTCCAGCTGACGAAGCGGTGGTGCGCGCGCGCGTTCTGTATTTCACGCAAGTGGGCCAGTATACCCTGGACATCAATGAAGATATGTCTCTCCGCTTCTTGCGCACGCGAAACTTCGTTCGTGCTTTCTCTGGCCAAACGCCGACAGATGCTGAAATTGAACATTTCGAGGCCGTCGCGCTTGAATGACGCGGCACTCATACTCGCCTGGTCACGGAAATGTATGAAGACGTCACTTTCAAAGGCACGACGATTGAAAGTCTGCGCATTCCACGGAAGATGGGCATCGATTCCACGGGATCGCGGGCACTCATTCCACGGCATCGCGGGCAGCTGATCTGACCGACGGTTTCATGGAGTCAGGCTTGTGCTGACAGGTCAAGGCTTGTGTTGCGGGCGGCG
>CAIXBE010000354.1 GCA_903917595.1 uncultured Rhodobacterales bacterium | reverse complement strand
CCGAACGCGAGAAAACTACTGGAAGCCCTTGGTGGAATGGATGTTTCCAAGGAATCGCTGCCCTTCATGCAGTGGGCGGACGGCGTCTTGGGCGGGTTCGCAACCCGGGTCTACCGGATCAGCTTTTCCGGTGAGCTTTCTTATGAAATTGCGGTCCCGGCAAGCCAGGGTGCTGCCTTCTGGGCGGCCTGCCACGAGGCTGGAAAGGCCTTTGGCGCAATGGTTTACGGCACCGAAGGCCTGCACATTCTGCGCGCCGAAAAGGGTTTCATCATGATCGGCGACGAGACCGACGGCACGGTGATCCCGCAGGACCTTGGGCTGGACTGGGCGATCTCGAAGAAGAAGGCCGATTATCTGGGCAAACGCGGGCAGGAACGCAGCTATCTGGCCAGCCCGGACCGCTGGAAACTGGTGGGTTTTGATACACTTGACGGCTCGGTCGTGCCTGACGGCGCCTATATCGTCGCGGACGGCAACAACGCCAATGGTCAACGCAATGTGCAGGGGCGGGTGACCTCGACCTACTACTCGCCCACACTGAAGCGCGGGATTGCGATGGGGCTGTTGCAGCACGGCCCGGCGCGGATGGGCGAGGTGGTGGAGTTCAACACGGTCGCTGGTGGCACGGTAAAAGCGCGGGTGCGCGACACGATGTTCTACGACAAGGACGGGGAGAAGCAGAATGTCTGATCCGGTATCGGCCCTGAACGGGGTCAGCTACGCAGGCTTTGCCACCGTCCGCGAGATCGGGCCGCTGGGCATGATAACCTTGCGCGCCAAGGACCCGAAATCCTTGACAAAGGCGATCAAGGCGGCGGTCGGGACGAAGGTTCCCGGCCAGCGCAAGATCGAGATTGCCGGGGACAAGGCTTGCGGCTGGATGAGCCCGGACGAATACCTGCTGATCCTGCCCTACGCCGATGTGGCCAAGGCTTTGGCCGCATTGGCCAAGGCGCTGGCGGGCGAGCATCATTTGGCGGTCGATGTGTCAGACGCCCGCGCGGTGTTCCGGATCGAGGGTGAAATGGCGTCCGATGTGCTGCGCAAGCTGTCGCCGGTCGATTTCGACAAGCTGGAACCGGGTGAACTGCGCCGCACCCGGGCCGCCCAAGTGGCGGCTGCGATGTGGATGCAGGACGGCGGCTATACGCTGGTGTCGTTCCGGTCGGTTGCGACGTATGTGATGGGGCTGCTGACCCATTCGGCAATGCCGGGATCAGAGATTTAGGCTTTGTTTTCGGTCTTGAGAACGCAGCCTGGCCTGTTACCTTGACAGACATTGGCGAGAGGCGGCGCTATGGTGGAAGCCCTGAGGAGGGCTTTGTTTGATACGTTCTGTTTTATGGTTTTTCTTGGCAAGTGCGTCTATTCCAACGGCAACATTTGGCCTGACCCTCGATTGCAGCCTGTCTCCGGCCGCCAGCGCAGGGGGATGGGTTACTGACAGGTATGTGTTCGAGTACGACCTGCAGAGCGGTGAAGCCTTTGTGTCAGATGCTGTGACCATAGATTACACCGGGGGGCCAGTTACCGCCAAAATTTCGGACGATTCCACCAAGAAGTTGGTCTTCACCTGGAGGATTCTAACCGAAAGCGAAACCGGCCAGCAGGTCAATATGGCCTACCGCGCCGCGTATTTTAAGTCGAACAAGACTATTTCGGTGCGCGCAGTTCCGGGCGGATTCGCGAACCACTTCGAAGCGCGAGGGACGTGCAAGGAACTTTGATCGGCCAAGTTGGCATCAGATTGTATGTGTCAGATTGCTTGTGATTGTCGGATGGCCTTGACCTTCGCGCCCTGAACCCCCTTATTCCCTCCAAGCCTTTCACCGCAACAGGAGCGTGCCGCCATGGCCTTTACCCTTCCCGATCTGCCCTATGCCCATGACGCGCTGGCGTCGTTGGGGATGTCGAAAGAGACGCTGGAATACCACCACGACCTGCACCACAAGGCTTATGTCGACAACGGCAACAAGCTGGTGGCCGGGACCGAATGGGAAGGCAAGTCGCTGGAGGATGTCGTGCGCGGCACCTATGCGGCGGGCGCTGTTGCCCAGTCGGGTATCTTCAACAATGCCAGCCAGCACTGGAACCACAACCTGTTCTGGGAAGTGATGGGTCCGGCTGGTAAGGCGATGCCGGGCGATCTGGAAAAGGCGCTGGTCGAGGCGTTCGGGTCGGTCGCGAAGTTCAAGGAAGATTTCGCCGCTGCCGGTGCCGGTCAGTTCGGGTCGGGCTGGGCCTGGCTGGTCAAAGACGCCTCGGGCGCGCTGAAGGTCACCAAGACCGAAAACGGCGTGAACCCCTTGTGCTTTGGCCAGACAGCACTTCTCGGCTGCGACGTGTGGGAGCATTCCTACTACATCGACTTCCGCAACAAGCGGCCGGCCTATCTTGCCAACTTCCTGGACAAGCTGGTGAACTGGGAAGCGGTCGCGGCGCGTCTGTAATCAGCGACCCAATGAACA
Source organism: uncultured Rhodobacterales bacterium (assembly GCA_903917595.1). Taxonomy (GTDB): domain Bacteria; phylum Pseudomonadota; class Alphaproteobacteria; order Rhodobacterales; family Rhodobacteraceae; genus Tabrizicola; species Tabrizicola rara. The sequence goes on along the minus strand of CAIXBE010000354.1, from coordinate 12,903 downwards.
TGTCGGCCGTCGCGGGACCGCGGCGGCCGATTTCATTTTTGCACAGCCGCTTCCAGGGCCGTTGCGTCGGGGACAACGGTGAACAGCCCGCGCAGGGCAGGGTCGGCAAAGCCTTCGGCGATCACATGGTCGATCAGGGCCAGCAGGGGCTGCCAATAGCTGTCGGTGTTGATCAGGAAGATCGGCTTCGTATGCAGCCCGATTTGCGCCCAGGTCAGCACCTCGAAAAACTCGTCCAGTGACCCGGCCCCGCCCGGCAGCACCGCGATCACGTCGGAATTCATGAACATCACCTTCTTGCGTTCGTGCATGTCTTCGGTGACGATCAGCGTCGTCAGGTCGCGCTTGCCTTTTTCGCGGCCCAGAAGATGCGCGGGGATCACCCCAAGGCTGGCCGCCCCAAGGCCGATGGCGGCGCGGGCGACCTCTCCCATCAACCCGACATCGCCAGCACCGTAAACCAGCCGCCAGTCGTTGCGGGCGATGGTGGTGCCAAGTTCTTGCGCGGCAATGACGTAAGCAGGGCGCAGTCCGGACCTTGAACCGCAGAAAACGCAGATTGACGTCACTGGATGGGTCACGGTTATGGGTATCCTCGCAAAAACGGTTGCTTTAGGCGCTGATATCAAGATTTCTGACGGCAAGGAATGCAAGCGTTGTAAGGATCCTGTGACGGGATTCTGAGGCTGGGGTCGGATAGCTGGAAGGAACGGGCATGTCGCTGTGGAACGAGCTGAACCGTGGGGCGCAGATTGGGCTGGTCGTGGCGGCGGGGGCGTTGGTGATCGGGGCAGGCTATGTCGGTTGGCGGGTCAGCCGGCCCGAGGCGCCCGTTGTGGTCGAAGTGGTCGTCGCGCCAGAGGTGGTGGCCGTGGCTGAGCCTGTGCCCGAAATTGTTGCCGAACCCGAACCCACCCTGCCGGTGCCCACTCTGCCGGTGATTGACACTTGGCGCGTTGAGCAGGATGGCGGGGCGCTGATTGCCGGCCTTGCAGTCGGTGGCGCAAAGGTCGAGGTGCTGGTGGATGGCAAGGCGGTTGCCTCGGGCGATGCGTCGTCGGCGGGGGAGTTTGCGATCCTGTTTACGCTGCCTGCCAATGATCAGCCCAGTCTGATGTGGCTGTCCATGACCCTGCCCGAAGGCGGCGCGGTGGTGACCTCCGAGGACCGTCTGGCTTTGGGGCCGATCAAGGGGCCGGAACCGGTGGCGGTTGCCGAGGTTGCAGAGCCTGCACCCGAACCTGCAACCGAACCTGAAGCGGAACCGGAAACGGAAACCGCGCCAGTGGCACTGCTTCTCAGTGATGAGGGCGCAGTGGTGGTGCAAGGGGGCAAAGCGGATCCGGAATTGGCCGCCAATGTCACCATCGACGCCATCGCCTACACACCGGAGGGCGAGGTGCAGATCGGTGGGCGCGGGGCGGCCGGGGCGGGGGTGCGGCTTTACCTCGACAACGCCGAAAAGCTGTCCTTGACCGTGCCCGGCGATGGGCGCTGGCTGACGACGCTGCCTGATACGCCGCCGGGGGTCTATACGCTGCGTGCCGACCAGATCGACACGGACGGCAAGGTGATGTCGCGCTTCGAGACCCCGTTCAAACGCGAAACGCTGGAGGCATTGGCCGCCGCTGCGGGCCAGCTTGCTGCTCCGGCCGAACCAGAACCTGCGGCAGCCGAGGAAATCCCGGTTGCCGAACCAGAGGCCGCCACTGTTGAGGCCGCCGTTGCTGCGTCGGAACCCGAAACGGTCGTCGAGCCTGTCGAAGATGTGGCGCTGGCCGAGGTCGTGCCTGCACCCGAACCTGCACCCGAGCCCGAGCCTGCGCCCGAACCTGCGCCCGAACCTGCGCCCGAACCTGCGCCCGAACCTGCTCCAGCCCCCGCAACCGCTGCGTCGGTGACGGTCACGGTCCAGCCCGGCTATACCTTGTGGGGGATTGCGCAGGAAAGTTATGGCGACGGGGTGCTGTATGTGCAGCTGTTCGAGGCCAACCGCGATCTGATCAAGGACCCGAACCTGATCTATCCCGGTCAGGTGTTTGCGTTGCCCGAAGGGGCAACTGCACCCTGATCCGGGTGGTGACCCGCGTTGTGGCCTGAATCGTGGTCCGGCCCGCAGGCGACCGGTCTGCGACCAAAGGCGCATTCCGCCAGCACCTTGGGGTGGTCGCAGCAGCAATCGTTCAGAAGGTAGGAAATCGTGCGGCCGATCCCTGCGGGATCAACACTGTAAAACACGTTGCGCGCCACCTTGCGGGCATGGATCAGCCCAGCTTGTTCCAGTGCGTTCAGGTGAAACGACAGCCGCGGCGCGGCCAGCCCAAGGGCTTGCGCGATCTGGCCTGCGGGCATACCTGCATCGCCAAGCGGCATCAGGAGGCGCACAAGGTCCAGACGCGTCTCGTGCGCCAATGCCGAAAGTGCTGCAAGAACCTGACCGCGATCCACTTTACTTTGCCCCATCGTTCAACTATTCAAGAACGGTTGAAATAACCATAGCCGAACCGACCGCAGCCTGCAATGGGAACGGTCAAGCCAGGGACCAGCCCAATGCGCCGATCAACTGCCACCTCTGCCGACATGCACAAGCCCATGGCCTCGGGATGGCAGACCTTGCGCCGGGTGGCGCCGTATCTGTGGCCGGACGGGCAGGCTTGGGTGAAACGCCGGGTGGTGCTGGCGCTGGTGTTCCTGATTGCGGCCAAGCTGGTTTCGGTGACGACGCCCTGGATCTACAAACTGGCGGTCGACCGGCTGGCCGGCGAGGCCCCCGATACCGGAATGCTGATGGGCCTTGGGGCGGTCGGGCTGGTTGTGGCTTACGGCATGGCGCGACTGGGCGCGGTGCTGTTTGGCGAGTTGCGCGACGGGGTCTTTGTCCGCGTCGGCCAGCGCGCGATCCGCAGGCTGGCGATCGAGACCTTTACCCATATTCACCGCCTTTCCCTGCGCTATCACATCACCCGCAAGACCGGGGGCCTTAGCCGCATCATCGAGCGCGGGGTCAAGGGCGTCGATTTCCTCTTGCGCTTCATGCTGTTTTCCATCGGGCCGTTGATCCTTGAGCTGTCGATGGTCGCGGGCATCTTTGCTTGGGTCTTCGGCTGGCAATATGCCGCCGTGGTTCTGGTCACCATCGCGCTTTACGTCCTGTTCACCTTCAAGGTCACCGAATGGCGGGTCAAACTGCGGCGCGAGATGAACGATCAGGACACCGACGCCAACCAGAAGGCGATCGACAGTTTGTTGAACTTTGAAACCGTCAAGTATTTCAACGCCGAAACCCGTGAGGCCGACCGCTACGACAGCGCGATGCAGCAGTATGAGACGGCGGCAGTCAAGACCGGCCTGTCGCTGTCCTTTCTGAACGCAGGGCAAGCGGCGCTGATCACCACCGGACTGGTCATCGTCATGGCGATGAGCGCGCGGGGCGTGCAGGCCGGGACTTTCACCGTCGGCGACTTTGTCATGGTCAACGCCTACATGATCCAGATCACCATGCCGCTGAACTTCCTTGGCACCGTCTACCGCGAAATCCGCCAAGCGCTGGTCGACATGGGCGAGATGTTCGCCCTGCTTGGCCAGCCCGCCGAAGTGACCGATGCTCCGGGTGCACCAGCCTTGCAGGTCAAGGGCGGCGAGATCCGGTTTGACAATGTCCAGTTCAGCTATGAACCCGAACGCGAGATCCTGAAGGGCATCAGCTTTCGGGTCGGCCCGGGCGAACGGGTGGCGCTGGTCGGGACCTCGGGGTCGGGCAAATCGACCATCGGGCGGTTGTTGTTCCGGTTCTACGACATCCAGTCGGGCGCAATCCTGATCGACGGGCAGGACGTGCGGTCGGTCACGCAAACCAGCCTGCATCAGGCGATTGGCGTGGTGCCGCAGGATACCGTTCTGTTCAACGACACCGTCCTATACAACATCGCCTATGGTCGTGCCGGGGCCACCCGGACCGAGATCGAGGCGGCGGCGAAAGCGGCAGAGATCCATGACTTTGTGGCCAGCTTGCCGCACGGCTATGACACCACGGTCGGTGAGCGCGGGTTGAAACTGTCGGGCGGCGAAAAGCAGCGGGTGGGGATTGCCCGGACGCTCTTGAAGAACCCGCCGATCCTGGTGCTGGACGAGGCGACATCGGCGCTGGACACCCAGACCGAGCGCTCGATCCAGGATAGTTTGCGCGAAATGGGGCAGGGCCGCAGCGTCATCACCATCGCGCACCGGTTGTCGACGATCGCCGATGCAGATCTGATCATCGTGCTGGAAGCCGGCGAGATCATCGAACAGGGCAGCCACGACGCACTGCTGGCGCGGCAGGGCAAGTATGCCCAGATGTGGGAGCGCCAGTCGGCCGAGGAAGAAGACGTGTCGGCCATCGCGGCGGCGTGATCTTTTCTGCGTGAAGGCATGCAGATGACAGGGTTTTTCCTTTGACCGCAGGGTCAGGCCCGATCATTCTGCCGCCAGCGCGAAGGGGTCCCGGCGCGAAGGAATTCGGGCGATGATGCGGCTTGCGGTTTCCACGGTGCTGATCTGGCTGTCGCTGGCGAGCCTGTCGCTGGCCGAAAAGCGCGTGGCCTTGGTGCTGGCGGCGGAAGATTACGACAGCATCCGGGCGCTGACCAATCCAGCCAACGATGCCCGGGCGATGGAAGACCTGCTGGAAAGCCTGGACTTCGAGGTCTTTGTTGAAACCAACCGCGACCTGCGCCGGATGCGCCGCGCGCTGGACGACTTCAAGGAAGACGCGGCAGGCGCGGACGTGGCGCTGTTGTTCTTTGCCGGGCATGGCGTGGCGCTGGACGGGGTGAACTACCTGTTGCCGACCGACGCCGATGTGACCTCGGCTGAAACGCTGGCCGCCACCGCCTTGCCCCTGTCCGAGGCGCAAGAGGCGCTGAAGGTGGTGGCCCCGGTCGCCATCGTCCTGCTGGACGCCTGCCGCGACGATCCTTTCGGGACGGGGGCGGGGGCGACCAAGGATGACCGCTCTGCCGGGGCTTTGGATGGGGCCACGCCTGCGCCGACCGGCAAGCCGGTGCCGGGCCTGGGCCGGATCGGGCGGGCCGATGGGGTGTTGTTCGCCTTTGCTGCCTCGCCCAATGAAACCGCTGCGGATGGGACCGGCGATAACTCTCCTTTCACCGAGGCTTTGGTTCGCCACCTAGGCACCGCCGGAGTCGAACTGCGCACCGCGCTGACGCTGGTGCAGCAGGACGTCTATGACCGCAGCCGGGGCAAGCAACTCCCGTATATCGAAAGCGGGCTGCCGGAACTGATCTTCATCACCGGGCAGGGGGCTTTGCCCGAACGTGACCAGCTGCTTATCGCCATGGCGGGCCTGACCCCCGACCTGCGCGCCGAAGTGGAATCCATCGCCGCCGAACGCAACATGCCGCTGGCCCCCCTGTATGCCGCCGTCCTGTCGGCCGATCTGGCCAGCCAGACGCCCGACGAGCGCACGCGGCTTTTGCTGGAGGCGGCCCAGTCCTATCAGGATTTCCAGTCCGGCCTGCTTGGTCTGCAATCGGACGATCCGCGCGTGGCCGACCTGCGCGCCAAGGCGCAGGAGTCGTTTGCGCTGGGCGCGTTCGACACCGGACGCGCGCTGCTGGATGAAGCCGCCGAGATTGACGCCGCCAGCCGGGTGAATTTTGTCGACAGCGCGATGAAACGCACGGTGTCGGAAGCCGCGACCCGGCTGTTGTCGGCCAACGCGGCGCGGGCGGAATTGCGCTATGACCTTGCGATCGAGGATCTTACCAAGGTTGCGCAGCTTTATGGCGGCGTCCAATCCGACCTTCTGGACCGCGACACCCAGTTCATCTACATGACCGCGCTGTCCGATCTTGGCGAATTGCAACTGGTCGCGGGCAACACGCAGGCCTCGCTGGACGCGTTCACCGTCCGCAGCCAGTTCGCGCAGGCCGCGGTCGAGGCAAACCCGACCGACGTCGCCTGGGTGCGCGAGCTGGTCTGGTCGCTGAACAGCATGGGCAACGTGCTGCAACAGCAAGGCTATATGCCCGATGCTGAGGCGGCCTATGCCAGCGCGCTGGAGTTTTCACAGTGGCAGGCCGACCAGATGCCCGACGACCTTGACCTGATGCGCGACCGGATGGTGGCGCGCAACAAGGTCGGCGAAGTGCGCTTTGCCCGCGATGATTTTGCAGGCGCGCTGCAGGCCCATGGCGAGGCGCTGGCTCTGGCCGAGGCGCTTTATGCCGCTGATCCGATCTCGATCACCTCACGTCGCGATATTTCGTTCACGCAGGAACGGATGGGCGATGCGCTCTTGGCCACCGGCGACAAAGAGGCGGCGCGTCAGGCCTTTAACTTTTCGCTGGAAATCGCCGAGGGGCTGGCCACCGAATACCCCGACAACGAAGACATTCGCCGTGACCTGTCGGTCAGCTATGAACGGATCGGCGACATTCTGGTCGATGACTATGACTATGACGGCGGGTTGAATTCCTATGGCCAGTCGCTGACCATCCGCGAGGAACTGGCAGCACTTGATCCCGACAACAAGCTGCGCCAGCGCGACCTTGCGGTGACGTTTGAACGGATCGGTGACATCAACGGACTGCGCGGCGATCAGGACTCGGCCCTGCTGGGGTATCAGGCGTCGCTGGCGATCCGCGAAAGGCTGGCGGCGCTGGATCCGACCAACATGCTTTGGCAGCGCGATCTTTCGGTGACGCTGGAACGGGTGGGCGACGTCTATCTGGAGCAAAGCGATTTGGTCGCGGCATTGGAGGCTCAGGAGCGGTCCTATACCCTTCGGGCTGGGATCGTGATGCTGGACCCCGAAAACCTGCCGCGCCAGCGCGATCTTGGCGTGGCGATCGAGCGGGTGGGCGACGTCAAGCTGGCGATGGGCGACCGCGAAGGTGCGCTGATGCGCTATCGCGAGGCGCTGGAACTGCGCCAGTCTCTGCGCGCGGCGGACCCGGCGTCAAACATGTTCCTGCGCGATGTCACGTTCTCGCTGATCGGGCTGTCGAATTTCTACAGTGCCGAAGGCGATTTCGCGTCGGCCGAGCCGCTGATTGCCGAAATGGTCACCCTGCGCAATCAACTGGTGGGGGCGGCTCCAGACGATCCGCAGGCGTTGTTGGACCTGACCATCGCGCAAAACATGCATTCCGCCGCCCTGACCGACCTTGGCGATCCGACACTTGGGCTGGAGGTCGGGCATGATGCGCTGGCCAGCGTCGACCGGCTGCTGCAGATGTTTCCGGACGTGCCTGACTATATTCAGGCCCGGCTGGTGACGCTGAACCGGATCGGTGATGCGCTGGTGGCGCTGGGCGAGGCGGCGTCGGCGGTGGATGCCTACCGTGCGATGGCCGACGAAGGGTCACGGTTGCTGGACATCGACCCTTACAACACCTCATGGGCCAATGACCTTAGCGTGGCGCTGGAGCGGTTGGGCAATGCCCAAGCCAGCATGGGCGACATCCCGGCGTCGCTGAAAAGCCATCAGGACGGTCTGGCCCTGCGCGACTGGCTGTCGCAGCAGGACCCGGCTAACGTCGACTGGTATCGCAACCTGTCCATCAGCTATGAACGGGTGGCCACGATGCTGGCCGAAACTGGCGACATGACAGCAGCGCTGGAGCATCAGGACATGAGCCTGTCGATCATGCGTGATCTGTCGGCGGCCTATCCCGACGACCCATGGCTGCAGATTGACGTGGTGCGCGCGCTGGACCTGCAGTCGACGCTGCTAAGCGATCCGACCCCGCCAAACGAAGAGGCGCTGGCCATTTTGCAAGAGATGTATGCCGCCGGTACCCTGCCCGAAGGCTATGTCGAGTGGATTCCGGCGTTTCAGCGGGCCTTGGGTCTGCCAGAAGATTTCTGACGACCGGGGGATTTCTGACCACCCGACGGGTGGGGCAGGGCTTGGCAAGGCTTGGGCTTTGCCTGTAAGACGATGGGACCGCAAGCAAGGGCGAACGCTTTGAGCAATACCGACAGTTTCATCGAAGAAGTCACCGAAGAGGTGCGCCGCGACCGGCTGTTCGGGCTGTTTCGCAAATACGGCTGGATCGGCGGCGTCGTGGTGTTCGGAATCGTCGGCGGCGCGGCCTGGAACGAATGGTCCAAGTCCCGCGCCGAAACCCGGGCCCAAGCCTTTGGCGATGCGATCATCGACGCGCTGGACAACGGCACGCCGGAAGAACGCACAAACGCCTTTGCCGCGATCTCAGCGGACGGCGAGCAGGCGGCGCTCTTGCAGCTGATCCTTGCATCGGACATGACGGCAGACCGCGCCGCAACGCTGGCCGCACTGGACAAGGTCGCCGCTGATGCCAGCCTGCGCCCGGTCTACCGTGATCTTGCCATGCTGCGCCGGGTGCTGCTGGCCGGGGCCGAACAGCCGCTTGCCGACCGGCGCACCGCCTTGCAGGGCATCGCGGTGCCGGGGCGGCCTTACCGGGTTCTGGCCGAAGAACAACTGGCCTATCTTCTGGTGGAAGAGGCCAAGACGGACGACGCGATCCTTGCGATGACCGCGCTGATGCTGGACCAGGAGGCGTCTCAGGCGCTTCGCGCCCGGCTGACGCAAATGATAACCGTGCTTGGCGGCACGCTGCCCGCCAGCACTTCGGGCTAAGGCGCGATGGTTGGCGCAGTGAAAAGGCTTCAGGGGGCAGGCATGTTGAACCGGAAAATCACCCGGCAGACCGCGACAAGGCTGGTCGCAGGCGCGGGGCTTCTGGCGCTGTTGGCCGCTTGTGCCCAGCGCGAAGTGGTCCTGCAAGGCGAACGCTTCCCGATCCGCGCCGATCTTGACGCAAGTATTCCGGTCGAGGGTGCCCCGGCACCAGTGGCCCCGGCCGAGCCTGCGAACCTGAGCCTGCCGATCTCCCTGCCCGCAACTTCGTCCGGCGACTGGACCCACCGTGCCGGCAATGCACGTCACCTGATGCCGCATGCCGCACTGGCCACGACGCCCGCCCTGTTATGGAGCGCCAAGATCGGTGCCGGCAGCGACCGCAAAAGCCGGGTCGCGGCGGCTCCAATCGTTTCAGGCGGACGGATTTTCACCATCGACGCCGGTGTGACGGTCATGGCGACCTCGACCGCTGGGCAGGCTTTGTGGTCGACCGATCTGACAGCGGCCTTTGACAAGGCGGGCGATGCGGCGGGCGGCGGTCTGGCCGTAGCCGGCGATCGGGTCTTTGCGGCGACCGGCTTTGGAGAGGTTGTCGCGCTGGACGCAAGTTCGGGTCAGGTGCTGTGGCGTCAGCGCGTCGATGCGCCGGTCGCGGGCGCGCCTGCCACTGATGGCAATGCGGTCTATGTCAGTGGCCGCGACGGGTCGGCCTGGGCGATTGATGCCTCCGACGGCAAGGTGATCTGGCAGGTTGTCGGGACACCCGGAACTGCGGGCTATGTCGGGTCTGCCGCACCAACAATCGGTGACCGCGCGGTGATCTTCCCGTCAGCGGGCGGCGATCTGATGGCGGTCCTGAAAATCGGCGGCGGCACCAAGATCTGGCAATCCTCGCTTGCGGGCAAGCGTCTGGGCCGCGCCTATGCGCTGACCCCGGACATCACCGGTGACGCGGTGATTGACGGCAAGGTGATCTATGCCGGGTCGGGCGCTGGCCGGACCGTGGCGATGTCGTCCTCCTCGGGTGAGCGGATCTGGTCGGCGGACGAAGGCGCGCTTGGCCCGGTCGTGGTCGCGGGCGGGTCCCTGTTCATGGTCAATGATCAGGCCGAATTGGTGCGCCTTGACGCGGAAACCGGTGAGGTGATCTGGGCAGTCGAGATGCCCTATTTCACCAATGACAAGATCAAGAAGCGCAAGGCGATCTACGCCCATTACGGGCCGGTTCTGGCCGGCGGGCGGATCGTCGTGGTGTCGTCGGACGGCCTCTTTCGGTCCTTCAACCCTGCAGATGGAAGCCTTGCCTACACGACCGAGATTCCGGGCGGTGCTTCGGCACAGCCAGCGGTGGCGGGCGGGGTTCTGTATGTTGTCAGCGGCAACGGGCAACTTCACGCTTTCCGCTAGGGTCTAACCCGTGTATGGCAACCGCTTCGCTGCACCCGCTTTGCAGCCGCCTAGCCATAGCCGGACCTGAACCATGACCTTTACCCTCGCCATCGTGGGCCGCCCCAATGTGGGCAAGTCGACGCTTTTCAACCGCCTTGTCGGGCGCAAGCTGGCTTTGGTCGATGACCAGCCCGGCGTGACCCGCGATCTGCGCGAAGGCGACGCGCGGTTGTTCGACATGCGGTTCACCGTGATCGACACGGCCGGGCTTGAGGAGGTCACCGACAACTCGTTGCAAGGCCGGATGCGCCGCTTGACCGAACGCGCGGTTGAAATGGCCGATGCCTGCCTGTTCGTGATCGACGGCCGTGTCGGCGTGACCCCCACGGATGAGGTTTTTGCCGACATCCTTAGGAAGAAGAACGCCCGTGTGTTCCTTGCGGTCAACAAGGCCGAAGGCAAGGCGGGCGATTCCGGCGCTTTGGAGGCCTATTCCCTTGGTTTGGGCGAACCGATCCGAATTTCCGCCGAGCATGGCGAAGGCATGGACGACCTTTACCGCGAGCTGAAGCCCATGGAAGGCGAATTCGCCGAGCGAGAGGCCGAGAATACCCCCGATGTCGACATCGACCTGTCCGAGGAGGAGGCCGAGCTTGACGCCGACGCAACCGCGCATCACCCAACCGCGAAAAAGCCGCTGCAAATCGCAGTCATCGGACGGCCGAATGCCGGAAAATCGACCCTTATCAACAAGATCCTTGGCTATGACCGGCTGTTGACCGGGCCGGAACCCGGGATCACCCGAGATGCGATATCCGTGCGGGCCGACTGGCAGAACACTCCGATCCGCATCTTTGATACCGCCGGCATGCGCAAGAAGGCCCGGATCACCGAAAAGCTGGAAAAGCTTTCGGTGTCCGACGGCATCCGCGCCGTGCGCTTTGCCGAAGTTGTGGTCGTGCTTCTGGACGTGGAAATCCCGTTCGAAGTGCAAGACCTGCGCATTGCCGACTTTGCCGAAACCGAAGGCCGGGCGGTGGTGGTTGCCGTCAACAAATGGGACCTTGAGGACGAAAAGCAGGACAAGCTGGCCGAGTTGAAAGAGATGTTCGACCGCCTCTTGCCGCAGCTTCGCGGTGCGCCCTTGATCACCGTGTCGGCGAAAACCGGTCGGGGTCTTGACCGTCTGCACGACGCGATCCGGTCGGCGCATGACGTCTGGAACCGCCGCATTCCGACCGCGCGGCTGAACACCTGGCTGGGAGCGATGACCGAGGCGCACCCGCCGCCAGCCCCCGGCGGCCACCGAATCAAGCTGCGCTACATGACCCAGGCCAAGACCCGGCCCCCGGGCTTTGTCATCATGTGCTCACGCCCCGATGAATTGGCCGACAGCTACAAACGCTATCTTGTCAATGGGTTACGGGAGCATTTCGACATGCCAGGCACGCCGATCCGGCTGTTCTTCCGCAGCCAGTCGACGAAGAACCCGTTCAAGGACCAGAAGTTCCACACGCCAAGCCGCCTGCGCAAGCACATGGACGGCAAGGCCGGGGTCAGCCCGAAACGTTAAGCTTTCCGGCTGATCCACAGGGTCGCTGCCATGATGGCAATGCCTGCGCCTGCAAGGGCGGCAACGGTCATGTTGGCGCTGGTATTGGCCACGATCACACCGACCAGCGCCCAGATCACCGTCAGCCCGTAAACCGGCATCTGCGGGCGGCGCATCTGAACCGTCACCGCAACGACCAGCACCAGCGCCAGCATCGCGACGGCGGTGGCGGTATCGCCCAGCCAGCCATAGCCTGCGACCAGAACGCCGGTCGACACCGCCGAGGCAGCCGTCAACCAGCCCGCGAAAATCGCCAGCGGGCCAGACAGCATCCAGCGGTCCATCCCGGTATCGGCGCGCAGGAAGGCCATAAGTGCACCCGCCGCCATGATCCAGATCGTCACAGTGCCCCAGATCGCACTTTGACCGGCAATCCACAGCCAGACCGCGCCGACACCCACGGCTAGCGCCAATGGCAGCCGCACCGCGTCCCACGCCGGGTTTTCGGCCCGTTTCCACAGCCCGAAAACTGCATGGGCGATCAGCCAAAGGTAGATCACGCTCCAGATGGCAAAGGCATAGCCTGCGGGCTGGATGGCATTGCGGTCGATCCGGACCGGGAACAGGCCGGGGTCATAGCCGGTGAAGGGCGGCGTTATCAAGGGGGCTACGCCAAAGGCCAGCGTGGCGATCAGCAGGATCAGGGCGTTTCTTTTCATCATGGGCAGATTACGAAGGCCCGGGCCGATCAGATCAGTTTGCCATCCGCCGCGATGCGGGTCTTGCCGCCCAGATAGGGCACCAGCACCTCTGGCAGGGTCACCGACCCATCCGCCTGCTGGCCGTTTTCCAAGACCGCGATCAGGCAGCGCCCGACAGCAAGGCCCGAGCCGTTCAGGGTGGCCACAAACTCGGGCTTGCCACCCGCCGGGCGATACCGCGCGTTCATCCGGCGGGCCTGAAACTGGCCGCAGGTCGAACAGCTGGAGATTTCGCGATAGGTGTTCTGGCCCGGCAACCAGACCTCAAGGTCGTGGGTCTTCTGCGACCCGAATCCCATGTCGCCGGTGCACAGGACGATGGTGCGGTAGGGCAGGCCCAGACGCTCCAGCACGGTTTCGGCGCATCTTGTCATACGGTCGTGTTCGGCAAGGGCGGTGTCGGGGGTGCAGATCGTTACCATCTCGACTTTTTCGAACTGGTGCTGACGGAGCATGCCGGTGGTGTCCTTGCCCGCCGACCCGGCCTCGGAGCGGAAGCAATGGGTATGCGCGGTCAGGCGCAGGGGCAGGGCGCTTTCGTCCAGAATGTCGCCTGCGACCGAGTTGGT
>CAIXBE010000353.1 GCA_903917595.1 uncultured Rhodobacterales bacterium | reverse complement strand
TTTGAACGCGTCCAGATTTCCGGCTTTGCCGCCGGGATTGCCGTGTTGGGCGTCGTGCAGGGGGCCTATGCGACGGAAATCCTGCGCGGGGCCATTCTTGCCGTGCCCCCCGGCCAGATTGAGGCCGCCCGCGCCATGGGCATGCCACCGCTGAAACTGGCCTGGCGGGTGACCTTTCCGCAGATGCTGGCCGCCGCTATTCCGGGCCTTGCCAACCTGTGGCTGATCGCCACCAAGGACACCGCCATTCTTGCCGTGGTCGGCTATGGCGAGTTGACGCTGGTGACCCGGCAGGCCGCCAGCACCACCAAGGCCTTTCTGACCTTCTTTCTTGCTGCGGGCATGCTTTACCTCATGATCTCCATCCTTTCGACCCTGATTTTCGGCCGGATCGAGGCCTGGGCCCGGCGCGGGCAAACCCGGCCGGGGACACGCTGATGGGGGACATTTTATCCTTCAGGAAGATTGCCGCGACGGTTTTTCTCGGATTGCTTGGCTGGGCGCTGTTCCTTGCCGCCCCGGCCTTTGTGGCTCTAGTGGCCTCGGAGCCCGAGTTTTTCGCGCGCTATGTTGTTCTTGTTGTCGTTTCGGTCGTTATCTTGCGCTTTTGGGGGCTCCGGTCACATCGATTGATGCTTTCGGTGGTGGCGCTAGCGATCCTGCCGCTGTGCTATCAGTTCCTGAACTGGAGCTGGCGTGCCGATCCGACATATCAGGCGCTGATCCTGAACGGCATCTGGACCACGATCTGGATTCTGGTTGTGACGCAGGTGCTTGGCCTGTTGCTGGCGATCCCCTTGGGACTGGCGCAGGCGGCTGGCCCCTGGTGGCTGGCGATGCCGTCTTCCGCCTTCTGCGGGCTGATCCGGGGCACGCCGCTTTTGCTGCAACTTTGGCTTCTGTATTACGGGATTGGGTCGCTGTTCCCGTCGATCCCGTGGATCAGGGATTCGTCGCTTTGGCCGATCTTGCGGCAGGCCTGGCCCTATGCGGTGCTGGCCCTGACCCTGTCGGTGGCAGGCTATTCGGGTGAGGTGATGCGCGGTGCCTTCAAAGGTGTGGCGCATGGCCAGCTTGAGGCTGCAAAGGCCATGGGTATGCCGCGCCTGACGATCTTTCGCCGCATCTGGCTGCCGCAGGCGATGCAGCGCGTCTTGCCGACGCTGGGCGGGGAAACCGTCCTGACGCTGAAATCGACGCCCTTGGTGGCGACGATCACTGTCATCGATATCTATGCCGTCTCGTCGCGTATCCGGCAGGATACTTTTGTGGTCTATGAACCCCTGTTGTTGCTGGCGGTGGTCTACATGATCATCGCGGGGATCATCGTGGCGCTATTCCGTTGGTTGGAAAACCGGGTGCCGAAGCGCACCGCCTGAGGGCTATTTCAGCCCATCCGGCGTAAAGTGGTCGGCAAAGCAAAGCGAGACACAAGTCCGCACTGTCGCCAGCGCTTCTTCGCGCGGATAGGGGGTGGCCATGGTCATCATGTCCAGCCAGACGCCTTCGATCGTCACCCGGATGATGCGCGCGACCTTGACCGGATCGCGACCATAGCCGCCTTCATCCGACAGTCGGGCGCAGATGCCTTCCAGCGTCCGATTATAGGCGTCATCCTTGGCCCCGCACGAGTCCTGATACAACGGCCGCGACTGTGCCTCGCCCCAGAAGCTGCACCAGGCGGCAAGGCGGGACGGCTGGCAGACCTTCGGGTGAAAATCCGCCTCGATCATCGCGTTCAATTGTTCGGCGGGGGACGGCCCGGCCCCGGCCAGCGCCGTTTGCCAGTTCTGCAGGTATTCCTCGGCCAGA
>CAIXBE010000352.1 GCA_903917595.1 uncultured Rhodobacterales bacterium | reverse complement strand
TCCGGTTCGATCAGTTCAGGCTCGGGTTCCGGTTCCGGCGTGGGGTTGCGGCGCAGGCGGGCCAGAAAGCCGATCTTGTCGCGCAGGGTATCGCGGACAGGCTCGGGTGCCATCTCGGCGCTGGGGCCTACGCGCAAGGTCTGGGCCATTGCCCGGGCCGGGCTGGCGTGCAGCGGCGCTGGGGCCATGCTGGCACCAGTCACCGGGGGCATCATGCGGCGCGACACCGGGGCCTCGCGGCCCATGATGGGCGCGGCTGCGGCCCGGCTGCGGGCGCGGTCCTGCAGGGCCAAAGCGCCCTGAACAGCACCTCGGGTGCCGCTGCCAAGCGCGCTGCGCACCGCCGAATAGCCAAGCACCGACCCCAGAAACAGAAACCGCCGCAGGGTGCGCAGTTCGGCCACATCAAAGCCGGTGACAAACAACAGGATGGCGACCAGACCACCAAAGGTCAGAAGCGCCAGCAGTTTCAGCCCGAACCCCGCCGACCCCGGCATCACGCCGATCAGCGATCCCAGCACGGTATCGCCGAACAACCCGCCAAGGCCGAATGTATGGGTCCAGCTGTCACCCGGCACCAGCGTCGCGCAATGGACCGCCGCAAAGGCCACGGCGATGACGGCAAAGACCACCCGGCCCAGCGCACGTTCGCCGCCGATATGCGCCATGAAGCGCCCGCCCCAGACCGCAAGGATCAAGGGAATCGTCCAGGCTCCAAGGCCGATCAGGATGATCAGGGTCGAGGCCACCGCCGCGCCGATGCGGCCAAAGGTGTTCTGCGCCGGTTCTTCGGTCGCGACCATCCAGCCGGGGTCTTCGGGCGAATAGCTGTACAGCATCAGCGCAAACCCAAGGGCCAGCAGCACCAACACCAGCCCCACAAGCTCGCGCCCGCGGCGTTCAAGCATCGCTTGCGTGCCCTGATCCAGAAGCGGTTCGCGCTGTCTTGCCTGATAGGTAGCCATTGTAACCCTCACCCGTAGATGCAGTCGCGAAGCAAAGTCAGCCCGCGCTGCGTTTCTTCTGGCGTGGCGACAAGCGCCACGCGGATATAGCCTTTGCCGGGATTGTCGCCCCCGACATCGCGCGACAGATAAGCGCCGGGCAGAACCCGGACCCCCGTTTCGCGCCAGAGTCTCATCGTCGCCGTTTCGCCATCATCGACCGGCAGCCACAGGAAAAAGCCACCGGCAGGGGGCTGATAGCCCTGCACGCCGGCAAAAATCGCGTCGGCATCGGCGAACTTGCGGTGGTAAAGCGCGCGGGAGGCGGCAACGTGGCCCTCATCCGCCCAACATGCCTCGGCCACGCGCTGCAGGGGCAGCGGCAAGGGCGCACCGGCAAAAGCGCGCAGTTTGCGGATGCGAGCCATGCAACCCGGTCCAGCGGCGACAAAGCCGGACCGCAAACCGGGCAGGTTCGACCGTTTGGACAGCGAATGAAACGCCAGCGCGCGTTCGGGATCGGCCCCTTGCTGATGGGCGATCTGCAGCAGGCCGGGCGGCGGGGCATCGCGCCAGATCTCGGAATAGCATTCATCGGCAAGGACGCGGAAGTCGTGCTTTTCCGCCAGCGTCAGCAGATCGGCAAGGTAATCGGCACTGGCCACCGCCCCCTGCGGGTTGGCGGGCGAGCAGATGAAGGCAAGGGCCACGCGGTCCAGCACGTCCTTGGGCAGGCTGCCATAGTCGGGCAGGAACCCGGTGGCGGCGGTGGCGGGGACATAGACCGGTTCCGCGCCCACGGTCAGCGCGGCCACGGCATAGACCTGATAGAACGGGTTCGGCATCAGGACGACGGGCCTTTTGCCCGCCTTCATTTCGGG
>CAIXBE010000351.1 GCA_903917595.1 uncultured Rhodobacterales bacterium | reverse complement strand
GCTGGATTCCGTTCTTGGGGCGTGAAGGGTTATTCAACACCGGCCTCATGCACCTTGGCCTGATCCACCAACCACTTGAGTTCCTTTTATTTTCCGACTTCGCTGTGATCCTGACCTATGTGAACCTGTTCACCCTGTTCATGATCGTGCCCATTTTCAACGCGATGGCCAAGATCGACAAGAGCGTGATCGAGGCCGCCTTGGATGCCGGCGCCACCGGTTTTCAAATCCTGCGCACCGTTATCATTCCGCTCAGCCGCACCGGCATCGCCTTGGGGACAATTTTTGTTGTCACATTGGTGATGGGTGATTTCTTCGTGGTGCGGGTGATGAGCGGCGGGCAATCCTCGACAGTTGTTTCGGCCATGAAAAACAACATCGACCAGATGTATTACCCGCAAGCCGCCGCGATGGCTGTGCTGTTGATCGCGGTTGTGCTGGGCATGGTGGCCGCCATTCTGCGCGTCGTGGACGTGCGGGCAGAGCTGGCGAAATAGGGGGCAAAGGTGCAATCAAAGCTGACATTCTGGGTGCTTACGGCGGTGTTCGTGCTGTTCATCCTTTTCCTTTACGGCCCGATGATCGCGATTTTCATCCTGTCATTCCAAGGCCCGACCGGCGGCATGACCTTCCCGATGCGGGGTGTCTCGCTGCACTGGTTCGCGGACCTTTTTGAAAGCAGCCGCTACGGCGATCTGGGCGGGGCTTTCGGTCGCTCTATCATCCTCGGCCTTTTGGCGATGCTGATCACTGTCACCGTGTCCTTATTCGCGGGCCTTGGGTTTCGCCGCAGATTTCGCGGCTCGGGAGTTCTTTTCTACCTTGCTATCATCTCTTTGGTCATGCCCGGAGTTTTGACCGGCCTTGGCATCGGTACCTTGTTCACTACGCTTGGTTTGCAAACCAACTGGCTTATTTCCGGCCTTGGCGCGCATCTGACCTGGACGCTGCCCTTTGGTCTGCTGATCATGTTCGCCGTTCTCAATCGTTTCAACGGCAGTTGGGAAGAGGCGGCGCGCGATGCGGGTGCCACGCGGCCCCAAGTGTTAAGCCAAGTCACCTTGCCCATTCTGTTCCCCGGCCTGATCGCCGTGGCCTTGTTCGGCCTGACCCTGTCTTACGACGAATTTCCGCGGTCCCTGCTGACCGTTGGCACCAAGAACACCCTGCCACTGCAAGTGGCTTCCCTGACGTCAAACGTCACCACACCCGCACTTTACGCCATAGGCACGCTGACCACAGCGCTTAGCCTGCTGATCATTGCCGCAGCTTTCGCAGCCATCGCTCTGACCGGGCGCAAGCGCTAATCAAAGGACCATTCCATGAGCAAAGTCGGCGAAATCATCCTCGAAAAAGTCACCCGCAGCTATGGTGCTGTGACGGCAGTGCACGCCGTCGATCAGGTGATCGAGGGTGGCAGCTATTGCTGCATGATCGGCCCCTCTGGCTGTGGCAAATCCACCCTGCTGCGGATGATCGCCGGGCACGAGACGCCCACCTCTGGCCGCATCCTGATTGGCGGCAAGGACGTGACGCACGTGCGGACCGGAGAGCGGGGAACCGCGCTGATGTTCCAGAACTACGCGCTGTTCCCCCACCTGAACCTCACGGACAACGTAGCCTTTCCTCTGAAAATTCATGGTGTTGGGGCCGAGAGGCGCGACCGTGCGCGCGAAATGCTGGCCAGAGTGCAACTTGGCCATATGGCCGACCGCATGCCATCACAACTATCGGGCGGCCAGCAACAACGGGTGGCTTTGGCGCGAGCTTTGATCACCAATCCGCAGGTTCTGCTGCTGGATGAACCTTTGTCGGCACTCGACGAATTCCTCCGCTTGCGGATGCGGGTTGAACTGAAGCGGTTGCAAAATGACCTTGGCATCACCTTCATCCATGTCACACACACCCAGCCTGAGGCCATCGCCTTGGCCGACAAAGTGATTGTGATGGATCACGGCATCATCGAACAGGCTGGCCCACCGCGCGACATTTACGACCATCCGCACTCGCCCTATGTAGCGCGGTTCATGGGCGGGCAGAACGTGGTTTGCGCCAAAGTCCTTGTTGCTGGAGATCAGATCGAAGCCGAAAGTACCGAGGGCGGCCGCTTTGCCTTTGCCCCGCGCGCCACGGTTCGGGCCGGGCAAGAGATCCGCTTTGCCGTCAGGCGCGACAAGATCCGGCTGGAGCCAGGGCAGGCGGCGGGCTCAAACGCCATGTGCGGCAGAGTGGTCAACGTCGAATATCAGGGCACTTTCGTGAAAGTAGAGCTTGTCACCGCGCAAACGGACGAATTCGTGGCCTATCTGCCCGAGCAGGACTTTTTCGCAAGGCCGCTGCGCTTCGGCGATGAGGTCGTGGCCCGCTGGTTGCCGCAGGATGTGTGCATGCTAGTCGGCACCAACAACTCGTCTGGCGATGCGCTGGCGCATTAACAGCGGTCAGAGCGGTTGCTGTCGCACAAGCTCTCGTGCGACAGCAACGAAGTTCATCAAGGCCGGGTTTTTGTAAGCCCGGTTCCACGCCAACAGGGTCTGCACCCGCGCTGTGCAATCGGAAATCGGTTTGGTCATGATGGTGCGCGGTTGAAACCGCACAATCGACTGCCCATAAACCGAAACACCAAGCCCCTCTGAAACCAGCCCCAGAATTCCCATTGCGTTAGATGCTTCGTATTTGATCTGCACCTGCTGGCCAGCCTGTGCAAAAGTATCCACCACGAACTGACGGAAAAAATCCCATTCGGCGATGCTGCCCAAAACCATGGGATAGCGCGCCAGATCGGCCAGG
>CAIXBE010000350.1 GCA_903917595.1 uncultured Rhodobacterales bacterium | reverse complement strand
CCCTGCTTATTCACCGAAGCCTGCTCCGCTGGCGGCTCTTGGCGGTTTTGCGGCCCGGGACGTCCTTTCTCTGGGGCTTTGAGCTGGATACTGTGAAGGCTGGCGGGGTGGTTGCAGCGCATGGCCTGATTTCGGCGGAATTCTGGGGCGGGCGGGCATGTGTTGCGCATGACCGCGGGCCGCGCCGAGGCGGTTTCTGGTTCTCAAACCGTCCGATGTTGGGCTGTTACGGGTCGGCCCATTGCATTGCCATCAGTCGCGGCCAGAGCACCGCCCAGAATGGCGCAGCGGCCGACGAGAGCGCCAAGGTCATCCGTCGCCCCGAGATCACCAGCCGGGCACCGGCACGCAAGACCCTCTCGCGCAGGCGGCGCAGACTCCAACCTGTCCCGGTCGCCTTTGCCATGGCCCGGCGGGCGATGTGCATGACCTGGTACGCCAGACAGGCGATGAGCAGGCGCACCTCGGTGCAGGCGAAGGCGTCGATGGCAGGCGTTCTGGATTTCAGCGTCTTGCCGCGCAGGTGCGATTTCGCGCGGTTGCTCGACGACAGCGCCGGGGCCAGCTCGTCCTTCAACTCCCCCATGTGCCCCTCGGCCTTGCCGCGTTCACGGTAATGGGCCAACACCTCATGGCGCAGCAGCTTCGTCCAGCTGAGCGATGTCACCAGGAAGAAGCGATCCAACAGCAGATCGCCTTGTAACCACCCGATTGTGGCCGCCTTCTGAGGCTGCGGATTTTCGTTTAGCCACCTGTCGTTGTTGACGTCATTAACGGCGTCGTCTGTGGCGGGTGTTTCATGCGACAAGAGGTTTTGACAGGCATCGAACGGCGTCGCCGCTGGTCCGATGCGGAGAAGCGGTCGATCTTGGCGGAGGTGGGTGTGAAGGGCGCGCGGGTTGCGGATGTCGCTCGCCGCCATGACCTGACCCGGCAGCACATCTACCAGTGGCGGGGCGAGTTTCGACGGCGGGGTGAGAGCCTCGCGGAGGACACAGGTTTCCTGCCGGTCGAGATCGCGACAGCGCCCATCGTCACCTCCGCTCCCGTGGCGACTGCGACTGTCGAGATCGTGCTGGCCAACGGCCGACGGCTGCGGGGGATCGATGGCCTGTCACCCTCTGGCCTGGCGCAGCTGATCCGGGTTCTGGAAAGCGCATGATCGGTCCGGGCAATGGCGTGCGGGTATTTCTCGCGGCGGGGACGACGGACATGCGCTGTGGGATCGCGGGTCTCTGCGCACGGGCGAAGAAGGTGCTGGGGGAGGACCCGGCCAGCGGCGCGGTCTTTGCGTTTCGCGGGCGCATGGGCGACAGGCTGAAGGTCTTGCATTGGGATGGGCAGGGCTTCTGCCTCTATTACAAGGTGCTCGAACGGGGGTATTTCCCCTGGCCGAAGGCGACCGAAGGCAAGATTGCGCTGACGCCGGCGCAAATGGCGATGCTCTGGGAAGGAATTGATTGGCGGCAGCCACGCTGGACGAGCGCGCCCACGCGGATGTGAGTCAAAGCGTCGCTTTCCCCTTGTTTTGTTGGCTTTTCCGGTGCCTGCATGGTAGCAGGAACCCATGTCGTGCACCGCCTCTTCCCTGCCGGACGACCCCGCCGCCCTGAAGGTGATGATCCTTCAGTTGCAGGCCACGCTGCGCGCGCATGACCTCCTCGTGCAGTCGCTCCGGATGCGGATCGCGCGCCTGAAGCGGCAGGCCTTCGGCAAGGGATCCGAGAAGATCGCCCGCGAGATCGAGCAGCTGGAATTCGCGCTGGAGAGCCTGCAGGTCGCAGAGGCGGAAGTCGCCCCGCCACCCGAGCCGGAAAGCGTCGAGACCGAACCGGCCTCCACAAAGCCTGATGAACAGGACAACGGCGAGGCCTCGGACAGGCCGCTGCGCCGCCGCCCACGCGTTTCACCCGACACGCCGCGCGAACGCCGCGAACTGGACCCCGGCGAGAGCT
>CAIXBE010000349.1 GCA_903917595.1 uncultured Rhodobacterales bacterium | reverse complement strand
GACCGTATCACCGCATGTCGCGGCGGATACACGCACCACCTCGGCTGCGAGGGTCATCGCAGAGAATGTCCGCAGGGGCGAGGCGGGCGAACCCTTCCTTCACCGCGTCGACCGGGAGCGCGGCTACTAAAGCATTTCGAGGTCCGATTTCCGTGCCAACTCAAACGGCGTCCGACATGCGGCGTCAGATCGGCTTCAAACCAGCTTGGAGGCCAGCCATTCAGATCCGTTTCTGACTGTCGCGCGCGCCTCACGCAGCCCCAGAAGCGAGGCAAAGCCGTGCAGCGCGCCCGGAACCTCCTGAAACATCACCTCGACCCCGGCGTCGCGCAGGCGGTTTGCATAGGCCACGCCTTCGTCGCGCAGCACATCGCGCTGGGCGACCGAGATGAAGGCGGGAGCACTTTGGTCGAGGTTTTGGTTGCGCAGCGGAGATATCCGGGCCGTGGCGCGGGTTGCGGGATCTGGCGCATAGGAAAGGTGGAAATGGCGCATGGTGTCGCGGGTCAGGAGGTGGCCGGTGGCATAGTCTTCGTAGGACGGCAGTTCATGAGTACTGTCGGTCACCGGATACATCAGGAACTGCGCCACAACCGGCACTTCTTTGGCCACGACGGCCGCCAGATTGCCGCCCGCGCTGTCACCCGCCACCGCGACCTTGCCCATCGCGGCAAGGGCCCTCGTGACGGCGATGCAATCCTCAAGCCCGGCCGGGAACGGGTGTTCAGGGGCCAGACGGTATTCCACGGATACGACCTCGTGCCCGCTGGTCGCTGCAATCGTGGCGGCCAGATAGTCATGGCTTTCAATGCTGCCCAGCATCCAGCCGCCGCCGTGGAAAAAGGCGATCCGGCCCAGTTTTGCGCTCTTGCGCAGGTAGCGGCGGACAGGGATGCCCGCGATCTTGTCATCGGTGACCGAAGCCAAGGAGGGACGCTTTCCGGTCAGGAACGCAGGGCCGGTGCTGGATTTCAGCAGATCGGCACGGGCCTTTACCGCCCCGGCCTTTTCGACCGGCGACATCATGAAACGCGCCACAATGGCGATCAGGCGGAATTTGAGGCTTGCGCGCGGGGCCATCGATCAAGCCCCCAGCGTCGACAGAAATCCCGCCGTCAGCAGGACTTCGACAGTCACGGCCACAAAGATGCCCTTGGTGACATTGCCCAGCCGCAATTCGTTCAGCCCCATCAGCGCCAACAACCCAGTCGCAGTCGCCACACCAACCGCAATGCCGGTCTGTGGATCGCCGGATCGCACCAGATACATCATCACCGCCAGACCCAGATAGACCGCGCAAAGGCGGCGACACATGACGGCAGCGGCGGTCGGGTTCGGCAGACCCCAGGGTTTCAGCATCGCGGCAGGGGCAAAGACCAAAGCAAGGCCCAGGCCAAGCGTCACAAAAGCGGTGATCAGGGTCATCATTGAGAAGGTCATGGTGCGGTTTTCCTTTCACGCCACAGGTGTGGCGTATTGTTTACACTGTATACTTGACAGCAAAAGTTCACAGTGTCAACACTCATCTGATGAAAGAGCCCTACCATCACGGCGACCTGCGCAACGGACTGATTGCCGAGGGTTTGCGGCTGGTGGAAACCACCGGAGCGGACGGATTTTCCCTGCGCGAGGCGGCGCGTGGCCTTGGCGTCACGGCCAATGCCGCCTACCGCCACTTTGCCGACAAGTCGGACCTCTTGACGGAGATTGCGGCGCAGGGGTTCGGGATCCTGTCCGACCGTTTGCAAGGCTCGCTGGCGGAAGCCCAGGACACACAAGCCCCCGCAAGGCTGCGGGTTCTTGGCGGGGCCTATGTGGCTTTTGCGGTTGAGCGACCGGAGCTGTTCCGCCTGATGTTCGGCCCCCATGGCCTGTGCCAGATCATGCGTTTGCCGCCGACCAGTACAGGCCTGTCGGCCGGGCAAATCCTGAATGTCCTGCTGGATGACATGGTCGCCCAAGGCCAAATGTCCGCCGACGCCCGCGATGGCGCGCTGCTGCGCGTCTGGTCGTCCATCCACGGCTTTGCTCTCTTGGCGCTTGATGGGCTTGAGGGCCTTGAGACCCCGCCCAAGCGGGACACGGCCCTGCAAGGATTGATGGGATTTATTCTAAAGGGGCTTTGTGACCAGAAGTCCAACTGACCGGACTGGTGCGGTCCTGCCAAAACCTCCCACAGTTGCGTCGATCGCAGTCCCGCCCGCTTCCGGACCTGAACGGCTTTTGACTTCGACAGGTCGGGAACAGCACAGCTCCGGATCTTGGCCCATGCAAGCTTGGGTCAAAAGGAAATGGCACATGCGATACGGACAAGGCGTGGCACTGTGCCTTGCGGCAGGGAGCCTCTGGTCGCTGATGGGGCTTGGCCTGCGGCAGATCGAAGAGGCTTCGGTCTGGGCGATCCTGTTCTGGCGGTCGGTCGGAATGGTGCCGGTGCTGCTGGCGTTCATCTGGTGGAAGTCGCGCGGACGTCCGCTGACCGCGATCCGCGCCGTGGGCGTTCCGGGCGCGCTGGGCGGCTTTGGTCTGGTTTTTGCCTTTGCCGGGGCGATTTATGCCTTTCAGACCACTACGGTCGCCAATGCGGTCCTGCTGTTTGCCGCCTCGCCCTTTGTCGCCGCCGTTCTGGGCTGGGTCTTCCTGCGCGAAGCGGTGCGCCCCGCCACCTGGGTCGGGATTGGGCTTGCGGTCATCGGCATGTATATGATGGTGCGCGAAGGGCTGGAGACCGGAGCAATCCTAGGCAATTTGGCCGCGCTGATGTCGGCCTTCGGCTTCGGTGCGTTTTCGGTCGCGCTGCGCTGGGGCAGGGTCGGCGACATGCTGCCCGCCGCCTTCCTTGGCAGCGCCTTTTCGGTCGTGGTCGCGGGGGCCGTGCTGCTGGCATTGGGAGAGCCGATCATGGTTCTGCCCTGGGATATCGGCGTGGCCATGGCCATCGGTGCCATCGTGGTCGCCATGGGCATGGTGATGTTCACCCTTGGCAGCACGGTGGTTCCTGCCGCCGAACTGACGCTGCTGTCGTTGGTCGAGGTGCTGTTGGGCCCGATCTGGGTCTGGCTTGCCTTGGGTGAGACCGCCAGCCGCGGCACCCTGACCGGTGGGGCGGTTTTGCTTGCCGGAGTGGTCGTTAACGCTCTGGCCGGGATGGGCGGGTCGTCGCAGGGGGTTGCGAAACCGCGCGGTTCGGTGAAAGAATGATCAAATTCGCGGGCCGCGATCCTGCTGCCTTGGGGAGAGACTTTCATGCGGTCCGATCCGCAAGATACCGCGCACGGCCCATGCTGGCCGCGCAAGCCTGAATTCGGTGGCAACGGGCGGGTGAAGTTACCCCTTTGCCCGACCATGGGGCCGCGGCCCCCTTCCCCTAATCCGAATTGAGAAAGAGGCAAAAGATGCCCGGTAATCTGACACTTGACGCACTTAAGGCCGCTGTGACAACCGGCGAGATTGACACGGTCCTGGTGGCCGGGGTCGACATGCAGGGCCGACTGATGGGCAAGCGCTTTCACGCGCAATTCTTCATCAACGGTGGCTACAAGGAAACCCACTGCTGCAACTATCTTCTGGCCGTCGACATGGAGATGACCACGGTTCAGGGCTACAAGTCGTCAAACTGGCAGACCGGCTACGGTGACTATGTGATGAAGCCGGACATGGCCACTCTGCGGCTGGTGCCGTGGTTGCCGGGCACGGCACTGGTCCTGTGCGACATGCTGGACCACCACCATCATCCCGTCGCCCATTCGCCGCGCCAGATCCTGAAGCGTCAGGTCGAACGCGCCCGCGCCATAGGCTTGGAGCCGATGATGGCAACCGAGCTGGAATTCTATCTGTTTGAAAACAGCTACGAATCCCTGCGCGACAGCAATTTCGCCGGGTTGAAACCGATCAGCGCCTATAACGAGGATTACCACATCTTCCAGACCACCAAGGAAGAAGACGTAATGCGCGCCGTCCGGAACGGGCTTTACGGCGCGGGCATCCCGATCGAGAATTCCAAGGGTGAGGCCGACAGTGGCCAGGAGGAAGTAAACTACCGCTACTCCGACGCGCTGGACACCGCCGACAACCACACGATCACCAAGCACGGCATCAAGGAAATCGCCTGGACCAAGGGCCGCTCGGTGACATTCATGGCCAAGTACGACCACCGCAAGGCCGGGTCGTCCTCGCATTGCCACCAGTCGCTATGGACCAAGGACGGCAAGCCTGCCTTCTTTGACAAGGACGACAAGCACGGCATGTCGACGCTGATGAAGCATTACATCGCCGGGCAGTTGGCCTATGCCCGCGAGATGACGGTGTTCTTGGCACCCTATGTCAACAGCTACAAACGGTTCACTGTGGGGATGTTTGCGCCGACCAAGGCGGTCTGGTCGGCTGACAACCGCACTGCGGGCTTCCGGGTTTGCGGCGAGCATACCAAGGCGATCCGGGTCGAATGCCGGATTCCGGGGTCGGACGTGAACCCCTACCTCACCTGCGCGGCCCTTCTGGCGGCGGGTCTTGCGGGGATCGAGCAAAAGCTTGAACTTGAGCCCGAAATGAAGGGCGACATGTATTCGGCAGGTGGCGTGCGCGAGATCCCGCATAACCTGCGTGAAGCGGCGGACCTGCTCAACGGGTCGAAGATGTACCGTGCGGCGTTTGGCGATGACGTGATTGACCACTACCACCATGCGGCCCAGTGGGAGATTTCGGAAACCGACCGCGTGGTCACGGACTTTGAAATCCAGCGGCTGCTGGAACGCGCCTGAACCGAAGGAGACAGGCATGACAGACACCAAATGGACAGGTGGCTGCCAATGTGGGGCGGTCCGGTATGAATTCAGCGTCAAGCCGGACAATCCCTGCCTGTGCCATTGCCGCATGTGCCAAAAGCAGGTCGGCAATTTCTTTGGGGCCTATGCCGGTTCGCATACCGACAATTTCCGCGTCACCCGCGGAGAGATCGCCCATTTTCGCAGTTCAGCCGATGCCATTCGCGGTTTCTGCCGCGACTGTGGCACACCTCTGGCCTATTACTTCCTGTCTCATCCGCGCCTCGACGTGACCATCGGCTCCTTGGATCGCCACGCCGAGTTCAAGCCGATCCGCCATATCGGGGCGGAAGGAATGGCCCCTTGGTGGCGCGAAGTGGCCGATCTTCCCGCGATGCCGACGGGAGTAGTCGACACCTATGGTGATACGGACGAACGGTTCGAGATGATCAAGGCCAGCAACCGCCAGCACCCCGACCACGACTCCGACCACTGGCCACCCATGTAGGTCGGGGTTCACCCCGACTCACTTTACAAATGTCGGGCTGAAACCCGACCGACGAGGACGAAAATGAAACCGATTCAACTGATTTCGCCGGTGGACGGCTCGGTCTATGCCGAACGCACGCCGCTTTCCCGCGATGCCGCATTTGCCGCCGCTGACCGGGCCCGCGCCGCGCAAAAGGATTGGGCCGCGCGCCCGCTTGCCGACAGGATTGCGCTGGTCAAGGCCGGTGTCGCCCGGCTGACTGCGATGAAAGAAACCATCGCGACCGAGCTTGCGCACCAGATGGGCCGCCCGATCCGATATGGTCAGGGCGAGATGGGCGGGGTGAACGCCCGCACCGATTATATGGCCGAGATCGCCGCCGAAACCCTGGCACCGCATGTGATCGAAGACAGCGACAAGTTCCGCCGCTATCTGGCCCGCGCGCCCTTGGGCGTGGTCTTCATCGTGGCTCCCTGGAACTATCCCTACCTGACCACGATCAACACGCTGGCCCCGGCGCTGATCGCGGGAAACTCGGTCATCCTGAAACACGCCAGCCAGACTCTTCTGGTCGGTGAACGTCTGGCCCAGGCCTTCCACGAGGCGGGCGTGCCTGCGGATGTGTTCCAGAACGTCGTCCTGGATCACGCCACGACCGAGGCGCTGATTGCCGCCCGCGCCTTCGGCTTTGTCAACTTTACCGGCTCGGTCGGTGGCGGGCAGGCCATCGAACGCGCTGCGGCGGGCACTTTCACCCCGCTTGGGCTGGAACTGGGTGGCAAGGATCCCGGATACGTCCGCGCCGACGCCAACCTTGACGCCGCCGTCGATACGCTGATGGACGGGGCCATGTTCAACTCGGGGCAATGCTGCTGCGGGATCGAACGGATCTATGTCCATGAAAGCCTGTACGACGCCTTCGTCGAAAAGTCGGTGGCCTGGGTCAAGGCCTTGAGGCTGGGCAGCCCCTTGGACCCCGAAACGACGCTTGGCCCGATGGCCAACAAGCGCTTTGCAAAGGTGGTCCGTGACCAGATCGCCGAGGCCGTGGCGCAGGGGGCCAAGCCCCTGATCGACCCCGCCCTCTTCCCCGCCGATGACGGCGGGGCCTATCTTGCGCCGCAAGTGCTTGTGAATGTTGATCATTCCATGCGGGTGATGATGGAGGAAAGCTTCGGCCCCGTCGTCGGCATCATGAAGGTCAAGGATGACGCCGAGGCGCTGCGGCTGATGAACGACTCGCCCTATGGCCTGACCGCCAGCATCTGGACGCAAGACTATGAGACGGCGGAGAAGCTGGGCCAGCAGGTGGAAACCGGCACCGTGTTCATGAACCGCGCCGACTATCTTGACCCTGCGCTTTGCTGGACCGGTTGTAAGGATACCGGGCGCGGCGGGTCCCTGTCCTATCTGGGGTTCCATTCGGTGACCCGGCCGAAATCCTATCATCTGAAGAAGGTTTGATCCCATGACCCATAACGTCCCCAACCGGAACTGGTCTTACCCGACCGCGATCAAGTTTGGCGTCGGCCGGATTTCCGAACTGGCCGAGCACGCGAAAGCCGTCGGCCTCAAGTCCCCGCTTCTTGTCACCGACAAGGCGCTGGCCAGCTTGCCGATCACTGCGGCCGCACTGGACGTGCTTGAGGCTGCCGGTCTTGGCCGCGCCGTGTTCTCCGAGGTTGATCCGAACCCGAACGAGACCAACATGGCCGCCGGGATTGCGGTCTACAAGGCGGGCAAGCACGATGGGGTGATTTGCTTTGGCGGCGGCTCGGCGCTTGACCTTGGCAAGATGATCGCGCTGATGGCGGGCCAGAAAAAGGGCCTGTCGGTCTGGGATCTTGAGGATATCGACGACTGGTATACCCGCGCCGATGCCGGAAAGATCGCGCCGATCATTGCGGTGCCGACGACGGCCGGAACTGGCAGTGAAGTCGGTCGCGCGGGTGTGCTGACCAACAGTGTGACCCACAAGAAGAAGATCATCTTCCACCCCGCCCTCATGCCGAAGGTCACGATCTGCGACCCGGCCTTGACCGTGGGCATGCCGAAGTTCATCACCGCAGGCACCGGCATGGACGCGCTGGCGCATTGCCTTGAGGCCTATTGCAGCCCGTTCTACCACCCGATGAGCCAGGGCATTGCTGTCGAAGGCATGCGGCTGGTGTTCGAAAACCTGACCCGCGCCTACAAGCATCCCGATGATCTGCAGGCCCGCGCGCATATGATGTCGGCGGCGGCGATGGGGGCGACGGCGTTCCAAAAGGGCCTTGGCGCGATCCACAGCCTTTCCCACCCGATCGGTGCGCTTTACAACACCCATCACGGCACCACGAATGCCGTGGTGATGCCGATGGTGCTGGAGTTCAACCGCAAGGCCGTGAAGGACCGGCTGGCGGCAGCGGCGGCCTATTGCGGGATCAAGGGTGGCTTCAAGGGTTTTTGCGGGCGGATCATGGACCTGCGCGAAGACCTGAACATCCCGGAAAACCTGACCAAGCTGGGAGTCAAGAGCCCCGATCTGGACATGCTGACGGCGATGGCGCTGGAGGACCCCTCGTGCGGTGGCAACCCGGTTAAGATGACCAAGAAGAACACAAGGGCGCTGTATGAGGCCTGTTTGTAAAGGGGGCGCCCGCCGGAGTCTTTCCGGCGGGTACGTCACACCATGCTGATCCGGGAACATACCGAAATCGCCGTCATCGGCGCTGGCGTGGTGGGTTTGACCATCGCGCTGGAGCTGATTGACGCAGGCCATGATGTGGCGCTGGTTGATCCCGGCCTGCCCGGCATGGGGGCCAGCTATGGCAATGCCGGAACCATCGCTGGCTATGCCACCAGCCCGGTCGGCACGCCGGATGTATTGCGCGCCCTGCCGTCGCTGATGTTCAGCCGCACCTCGCCGCTGGCGATCAGGCACCGCGCGTTGCCCAGTCTGACGCCGTGGCTGTTGCGGTTCCTCCGGCAATCCTTGCCAGCAGCGGCCGGGCGGAATGCAGTGGCGATTGCCGCCCTTCTGGCCAATGCGGGGGAACGCTGGGACGATCTGGCGCTGCGGGTCGCGGGGGCGGGGATACTGCAGCGCCGCGGGTGCCTGTATCTTTATGAGACTCCATCTGCCTTAGAGGCCGCCAAGGCCGAGCTTTCCCAGCGCCGCGCTTTGGGGGTTGAGGTGTCACTGATCGGCCCGAACGAACTGGCCGTGCTGGAGCCTGGGCTTGCCCGCCTGGCCGGTGGCGCGGCGTATTTCACCGGGGCGACCTTTCTGGACGATCCGGGCCGGATGATGGGGCTGATTGCCGCGGCGGTGCTGGCGCATGCCCGGCTTTACACAGCCCGCGCCGACCGGTTGACGCGCAAACCGGATGGAGTAGTGATCGAAGGGGCGGGGCTGCATCTGCATGCCCGAAAGGTGGTGATTGCGGCCGGGGCGCACTCAAAGGCCTTGGCGCAGCAGGCCGGGGACCGGATCCCTCTGGACACCGAACGCGGCTATCATGTCGAATGGGACATGACCGAACCATTGCTAAGCCGCCCAAGCTGCCCTACGTCGCGCGGGTTCTATTTCTGCCCGATGGCGGGGCGTTTGCGGGTGGCCGGGACGGTGGAACTGGGGGGGCTGCACCTGCCCCCTTCTCCGCATCGGGTGCGCAAGCTGGTCGAGGGGGCGCGGGCTTTCTTTCCTGACCTGGGAGAGCCTGACCGCGAGTGGATGGGCTTTCGGCCCAGCATGCCCGACAGTCTGCCAGTGATCGGCCCGTCAATGCGCGGTGGAGAAGTGATCCACGCCTTTGGCCACGGTCACCTTGGCGTCACCATGGCCCCAGTGACCGCGCGGATCGTGGCCGATCTTGTGGCAGGGCGCAGCCCGACGATCGACATCGCAGCCTACAGGCCGGGTCGTTTCTGACCCTGAGGGTGTCGGTTGGCTTAAGCCCGCATTTTCGATGCCCGGCCTTCCTTTTCGTGCAAAAAATGGCGGAGCTGCAGAGGGTTGGCAGTCGACAATTCGGGTGTTTTGGCGGCGACTTCGATGATGACCGGGCCACAGCAAAGGCAGACTAAGCAAGAGCCGCCGGTGCTGCCGCAAGGCTTGGAGCGACGACTTTGTTTATTTGGGATTTGTCTTGAACGGTTCCGGCGCTGCCCGACCGTTGAACCTGCTAACGGGGCAGGTCCAAAAATCCGATCGCCTTCCCGTTCTTGACTGTGCTTGCAGGTCAAAGGAGACCCAAAAGGAGCACTCTTTTAATGCAACAGCCAGAGTCCCTAAGGACCCCGGCTGCCACTGAAACGAAAAGATCAAGTCGCGTCAGTGCGGACTAATCTTTGCCCCCGCCGTTGTCGTTGCTTTCGCAAAGCACGAGGCACAGAACCAGTGGGATCAGCAGCAGCGGCAGGATACCGACCGAGGAGGCCGGCTTTTCGGCGACGACTTCGACTTCGTCCTCGATGATGATCGGGCCACCTGCAAAGGCGGTCGAGGCGGAGAGTGCCAGCGTTGCAGCAAGGATAGGAGCGATGAACTTGTTCATTTGGGGTCCCTTCGGAATGCTTATGGCGCAATTGGCGCAGTGATTCAGCTACCAGTTCAGGACCAAAAACTCAATCAGCTTTCGCCTCCAGCCCCGCGCCGGCGCGCCGAGTGTGACCCAAAAGGCGCATGTAAAAAAACCGGAGCCCAAAAGGGCTCCGGCAGCAACCTTACGAAAGGTTCAGGCGCTGGCGATCGAACCGATCACGGGGTCGGATTGTCGTTGCTTTCGCAAAGCACGAGGCACAGAACCAGCGGGATCAGCAGCAGCGGCAGGATGCCAACCGACGAAGCCGGCTCTGCGACAACGACGACTTCATCTTCGATGATGACCGGGCCACCTGCAAAGGCGGTCGAGGCGGAGAGTGCGAGCGTGGCAGCAAGGATCGGAGCGATGAACTTATTCATTTGGGGTCCCTTCAGACTGGTTCATGTGGTTCAGACGTGAATCATGGGGTAAATCGCGCCGCGCAGAAAATCAATCTGCCCGCGAAAAAAAGGCAACCGCTTTGGTCGAATGCAACCTAAAAAGCACAGTTTGTATGGAGGAGGCCTGGATTCGGGGAACTCCCGGGCGCGAAAACTCTCAAAGTGATCGGCCGATTGTGTTCGTGCCTGCTGATCGATGATGCCTTGGCTGGCGTCTTCAGTATCATCGCGGCCGCATAGCCTGACGCACAGGAAGGTCGCGATCACAGCCACAGCAGAAAGCCGCCCGAAGCAGTGGGCCTCTCCACGATAACTTTGGCAAGATCTTCAATGACCGTCGGACCAGCTGCGCTGGATACGAAAGCCGCTATCAAGGCAGCAAAGCCGAACGCGATGAAGCTGATCAATGACCCATTTTGGCCAAACGGACAACTCAATCCACTTCGTGTGGATGGTTTCCGTTCATCAGACCGGATATAAAACAGGGATGTGCAAGGCACTGGCCTCGCATCGAGTCGAGGCAAAAATAGCCGTTGCCGAAGAGCCGAACCATCGGGAAATCTGCCGACACGCGTGGATCATTGACACCTTCTGAGGAGTCGGCGATGTCTCTGGCCTAACAGGTGAGCCCCTCGATTTCTTTGCGGTTCGGGCAGAATTCAGGCATCCGCAAAGCGTTGCCCGAGGTGACAAGCCATGTCGCACACGTTTGGTCCAAGCCACACGAGGCGCAGCGCGCGACGATCTCGGCCAGTTCGTCGTGCCTAAGCCAGCCTTCGACCACGGCTTGCGAAAGATTGACGTGGCTGACGCGCGCCATATAGCGGGTAAGCCACCAGGCTTTGGGGGCCTCTGGATATCCGATCATTGGCTTGCCTCCCCGACTGTCTGAAGCCAGCTTGCGGGTTGTTCGACGGGCTTTCCTTGACGCAGATCAATCGCGTCGTGATGTCAACTTTCGTCACGCACCGCCTGCAGCGCCGCGCGGGTGCTGGTGACGATATGGGCAAAGCGGTCGCCGCCAAGATGCACCCCGCCATACCAGCGGGTCACCACGACGATGTGGTCGGAAAGCGCCTCACGTTCCAGCATTTTCAGGATCACCGCCCCGGCACCCGCCTCGCCGTCGTCGTTCTTCAGCGCGCCGCCATCGGCAAGGACCACGGCCCAACTGTGATGCGTGGCGCGGTCGAACTTGCGCCGTTTGCGCAAATCGGCAAGGAAGGCGTCGATGTCGGCCCGGCTTTTGACTTCGCCCACCGCAGCGGCATAGCGTGAGCCCCGGTCGCGCAGGATGTCTTCCAGCAAGATCATCCCGGCGTCATCCGCCCAGCCTGCGGACCGTGGCCGCGATCACCGCCTTGCGCTGGCTGTTGGCGGGGTGGCTGCTGGAGAACCGGTCGCCCGGATCGGGAAGCCGGTCAAAGAACGCCGACCCCAGCACCGGATCATAGCCTGCCACCCAAGCGATTTCGGCCCCCAGCGCATCGGCCTCCAACTCGAACTCACGCGAATAGCCGCGCGCGGCGGTCGCGGCCCCCAGCTCTTGCGCGGCCTCCACCTCTTCCGGCGACAGCCCGCTGGCAGCGGCAAGAACCCCGGCCAGCAAAGCACCCGACAGGGCCTGTTCTTCGCGTTTCGGGATGTGACCGGCAATGTGATGCGCTGCCTCATGTCCCAGCACAAAGGCCAGTTCGTCGGCATTCCGGGCTTCGGCGATCAGGGCCAGTGTAAAGCCGATGACCGGGCGTCCGCGATTGTCCAGCGTCTGAAAGGCGTTCGGCGGCTGCCCGGGGCGGTCATCGACCACGATGCGGAAGTCGCAGATCCGCGCCTCGCCCCGGCTGCGGCACAGCTTTTCGGCGACCGGTTCGACCGTCGCGACCACCTGCAGGAAGGTCAGCGCCGCCACGCGTCCGGCTTCGGCGCTCAGGGGGGCAGAAGTCCGGGTGGCAGGGACTGCAGGCGGCAAGGGGTTGGGAGCGACACAGCCGCCAAGCCCTAGAAGAAGAACGGCAAGAAAGGCAGGGCGCATGGGGAACCTGAGGGCTGGGAACCGCCAAGGTAACAAATCCTGTGCCGGGCGAAAGGGGTGGTCACGCAGGTGTCATAGGGCTGGCCCAGCCGTTGCCTTGCGCGGCGGCCCCCGCTAAGCTTGCGCCATGTTCACCATCGAACACGCCTTTGACTCGACCGTGATCACCCTTGTCGATGAAGGGGCCGATCTGCCGATCCTTGACGACGTGGTGATCAACGCGTTTGAGGATTGCGTGACCATCGAACAGGTCGATCCCCGGACAGATGAAGTGGTGCGGATCACGCTGTCAAACGGCCAGTTGCGCGATCTGGCGGCGGCGCTCAACCTGCCGGAAGGCAGCTACCGGCTGGAAAACGCAAAGGCCTGAGGCGGAATCAATCCAGCCGGAACAACTTGTCGCGCGCCGTTGCCCCCCGTAGCAGCGTCAGACGCGACTTGGCCACACCCAATGCCTTGGCCAAAGCGACCCGGGCCGCCTCGGTCGCCTTGCCGTCCTCAGGCGTCGCGGTGACGCCGATGCGGATCTGGCCGTCGACCACCTCCACCCCGGCGCGGCGGGCATTCGGCGTGACGCGCACCGCAAGCATGGCCCCGGGTTGGGCAAGATGGATGAGATCGGACATGTCGCAGGCTCCTGATATGGCACTGTCCCGGACGCTCTGGCCATTCGATTGGCTCGTGCATAAGCTTTCCGCATGAGGAGATCACCCATGACCACCGCCTTTTATTCCGACGAGCGCTGTTTCTGGCATGGTGGTGGCAACTATGCCTTTACGCTGCCGGTCGGTGGGCTGGTGCAGCCGATGGCGATGGGACTGCCAGAGAACCCTGAAACCAAGCGGCGGCTGCGCAATCTGATCGAGGTGACCGGCCTGGCCGGCCATCTGTCGATGCGCGGGGCCGATGCGGCGACAGACGCCGATCTGCTGCGGGTGCATCCCGAACACTATCTGTCGGCCTTCAAGGCGGCGTCCGATGCGGGCGGCGGTGAACTTGGTCTGCGCACGCCCTTTGGCAAGGGTGGCTATGAGATTGCCGCCCTGTCGGCGGGGTTGGCAACGGCGGCGCTGCGGGCGGTTCTGAAAGGCGAGGTGCAGAATGCCTATGCCCTTTCACGCCCGCCGGGACATCATTGCACGGCGGATTTCCCGAACGGCTTTTGCCTGTTGAACAACATCGCCATCGCGATCCGTGCGGCGCAGGCCGACGGTCTGGCGCGGCGCGTGGCGGTGGTCGACTGGGACGTGCACCACGGCAACGGCACCGAGGCGATCTTTTACGACGATCCCGATGTCCTGACGATCAGTCTGCATCAGGAGCGGAACTATCCGCTGGACACTGGCGGGGTCGAGGCGACGGGCACCGGCGCGGGACAGGGCTTCAACCTCAACCTGCCCTTGCCGCCCGGCACCGGCCACAAGGGCTATCTGCACGCGATGGAACGGGTGGTCCTGCCCGCACTCGACCGCTTTCAGCCCGAGGCGATCATCGTCGCCTGCGGCTATGATGCGGCGGCGGTTGATCCCCTTGGCCGGATGCTGTGCACCGCCGACACGTTTCGACAGTTGACCAAGGCGGTGATGGCTGCGGCTGACCGGTTGTGTGGCGGGCGGCTGGTTTTGGTGCATGAGGGCGGCTATTCGGAAGTCTACGTCCCGTTCTGCGGCCATGCCGTGCTGGAGGAACTTTCGGGCGCCCCGGCCCACGCGCCCGATCCCATGGCACCAACGCTGGAAAAGCGCCAGCCCGATGCACGGTTCGACGCCTTTGTGACCGACTGGATCGACGAGGCCGCCCGCCAGTTGGGGATTTGACGGAAGTTTGATCGGAGATTCGTTCGGCTCGTCAGCCTTCTCCGACACTGGTTCTGGCCTCTGGCGCTGCGCCCGTCTAACATCTCCTCGTGCCCGACTGGAGACCGATATGCCCCCGCGCAATGACGCTGCCCTTGCCTTTCTGACCGCCCGCCGGTCGCGTCCGGCAAAGCTTTTCGCTTATCCCGTCCCTGACCTTGCCGAAGTCACCGAAATCCTGACCGCCGCGACCCGGGTTCCCGACCATGGCAAGCTGGAGCCGTGGCGGCTGATCGTGGTTCAGGGTGCAGCCTTTCAGCGTCTGGCTGACCTTGCCGAAGCGCGGGCGCATGAGCGGGACGGTGCCGCCGAGATGATCGCCAAGGGCCGCGGGCAGTTCGACCTTGGCAAGCTGGCGGTGGTGGTCATCGCCTCACCCAAGCCCGCACCGAAAATTCCGGCGGTTGAACAGCTTATGTCCGCCGCCGCCCTGTGCATGGGGGTGGTGAATGCCGCCGAGGCGGCGGGTTGGGGGGCCTGCTGGCTGACCGGCTGGCCCGCGCATGACGCAGCTTTTGCCGCCCGCGCCTTTGGCTGCGTGGATGGTGAGACAGTCGCCGGGATTGTGCATATCGGTACCCCGCCCGAGGATGCGCCTGACCGACCACGTCCCGATCTTGCTCGCATTGTTACATGGGTTTCCGCATGATCTTTACTGCCTTCTTCCGCGCCGTAGGGCAGATCGGCGACAAAAGGTTCCGTTGGGTGCTGATCCTTGGCGTTCTGCTGACCCTTGCGCTGTTGTTCGGGATCTATGCGCTGTTTCTGCAGGCGGTCTGGTGGCTGACGCCGGACAGCATTGACCTGCCTCTGATCGGACCGGTGACCGGGGTGGAGACCTTGCTGGGCTGGGCCTCGGTTCTGGTGATGATCGGGCTGTCGGTGTTTCTGATGGTGCCGGTGGCGTCGGCCTTCACAGGGCTATTTGCCGAGGATGTCGTCGATGCGGTCGAGGACCGGCACTATCCCGGCCTGCCACCCGCCGCCGTGCTGGACTGGCCCGAGGCGTTGCGGCAGTCGGTCAACTTCTTGGGTCTGGTGATCGCGGTCAACGTGGGTGCGCTTTTCATCTATCCCTTTGCCGGTCCTGCTATTCCCTTTGTTTTCTGGGGGCTGAACGGGTTCCTCTTGGGCCGCGAATACTTCACGCTGGTTGCTCAACGCCGTCTGCCAGTTGCAGAGGTTGTCGCGATGCGCAGGCGGAACGGCCTGCGACTATGGATAGCGGGGACTTTGATGGCGGCACCGCTGTCGATACCGTTGGTCAATTTGCTGGTGCCGGTGCTGGGGGTTGCGACCTTTACCCATCTTTTCCACCGGATGCTGGAAACCGAGCATCGGCCCGACAGGCCCAAAGTTTTTAAGTAAAAATTTTGTCAAAATCCTTCCTCAAGGATTTTGGCCCCTGGCCCCGGCGTCAGGGCTTCATCCGGTCGAACCAGTCCAAGTCGTCGATGGTGATCCACCCCGACAGGATAACGCCTGCGATCAGCGCCCAGATTGGCGTTGCGATTAGCGTGGTGATCCATGCCTTGCGCCGCATCACCTCACCCGCTGGGGCACCGGGCGGGGTGCCGGGGACAACGTGGTCGTTTTCCTCTTGCGACACGGTGCGGTAGGGCAGCACGCAGAACAGCGTCAGAAACCAGGTCACCGAATACAAGACAAGCGCGCTGGTGATGTTCATGCCTGTTCAAGCTCCACCAGACAGCCGTTGAAATCCTTGGGATGCAGGAACAGCACCGGTCTGCCATGCGCGCCGATCTTTGGCTCTCCCGAGCCCAACACGCGCGCGCCGGTCGCTTTCAGATGGTCGCGGGCGGCAAGGATGTCATCAACCTCATAGCAGATATGGTGAATCCCGCCCGAGGGGTTCTTTTCCAGAAACCCAAGGATAGGGGAGTTTTCGCCCAAGGGGTGCAAGAGCTCGATCTTGGTGTTGGGCAGTTCGATGAAGATGACGGTGACGCCGTGGTCCGGCTCGGCCAGGGCGGGGCCGACCTTTGCGCCAAGGGCGTTGCGGTATTGCGCGGCGGCGGCCTCAAGGTCCGGCACCGCGATGGCGACATGGTTCAGGCGGCCAATGGTCAGGGGGGCAGTCATCAAGGGCTCCGTCGTCAAAAGCGGTGGGAGGGGTTATGCGCGTGGGCCGACGCGGGTGCAAGCGACAGGTGGTCGCAAGTGGCCATGGCGCGGGTTTACCGGGTGTTTACCGGTGAAGCGTCACAGTGCAGCGGTCAAGGATGGAGTAGCCTGAATGCCTTTTCCGCCCAACGTGCCGTTACTCGCGGCTGGCCCGCCCACCGTCGGGTCGGAAAATGCTTTGCCGTTCCGTGGTCTTACGCTGCTTTTGGTCGAAGACAGCCGGTTCACCTGCGACGCGCTGCGCCTGATCTGCCTGCGGGCTGGCGGGCGGCTGCGCCGGGCTGAAACACTGGCGAGAGCGCAGGCCTATCTGGCACGATTCCATCCCGATCTGGTGATTGTTGACCTTGGCCTGCCCGATGGCCGGGGCGAGGCGTTGATTGCCGAACTTGCTGCCGGCGGTCTGCCGGTTCTCGGGATGAGCGGCGATCCTGACGGGCGGGTGGCGGCATTTGCTGAAGGGGCCTCCGGGTTCGTGGAAAAACCCGTCGGGTCGATTGCGGCATTTCAGGCCCTTGTCCTTGGGTCGGTCGGGCGAGACCCTGCCGACATGCCAGAAGCTGCCGCCCTGCCTGTACCAGTGGGCGGGATTGATCCGCAGGCGTATCAGGACGATCTTTTGCGGGCGTCCGATCTGATCGAAGGCTCTGAACCGGTGGATGCAGGTTATGCCGCCAGCTTTCTGCGCAGTCTTGGCCGGGCGGCGGGCGACGACGATCTTGAACGTGCCGCCGCCGAAGCACAGACCGCCCCCGGCCGCGCAGCGTTGGCCCGTATGCTGCAAGACCGGTTGCGCGAAAGGAACGGCGCGCTTGGCCGCCCGGTGCTCTGATGGATGCGCAACCGGTTCAGGTCAGGCAAGCCACCGATTCACCCAATCGGACGCAGGGCCGGGTCCTCGGTTTGCCAGACCAACCGGGTAAGATCAGACAGCCGTTCGCGTTGCTGCCCTTTGGCGTCGAAATTACCCGGTGCCAGCCAGACTGAAAACGCCTCGGACAGGGCGGGCCATTCGCTGTCGATCACCGAAAACCACGCCGTGTCGCGGTTGCGGCCCTTGACAATCATATGCTGGCGAAAGACGCCTTCAAAGCTGAAGCCCAACCGCTGTGCCGCCCGACGCGAGGGCAGGTTCAACGCGTTGCACTTCCATTCATAGCGCCGATAGCCCGCATCGAACGCCCATTTCATCATCAGGAACATTGCTTCAGTCGCCGCAGCGCCACGCTGCAAGTTTGGGGAGATGCAGATATGCCCGACCTCAACCGAGCCCGCCTCGGGCAAGATCCGCAGGTAACTGGCAATGCCCCCCGCGCGGTCGGTCGCTCGGTCACGCAGCACAAAAAAGCGTGGATCCTCCTCGGCCTCGCGCTCGCGTGCCCAACGGTGATAGGCCGACCCCGAGGCGAAGGGGCCATAAGGCATGTAATCCCAAAGCGCATCATGACCGTTGAAAGCCGCCTGTAATTCAAAGGCATGGCGGTCCGCCTCCAACGGCTCCAGCCGCACGAACCGCCCCTCCATCGCCACGTGGTCCGGCGTGGGCGGAACGTGCCAACCCTTGACCTCAGCACCCAATCTTTTGTCATCCATGGCGTTCACCCGACCGTTCCCCAGGGCAGGCTATATCACGCCAGCCCGGCCCGAAAGGCATGATACCCCGCGTCGTCTCGGATGGCGGTCACCGTCCAGATGCGCGACATCCGGCAAGGTGCCATCCGCCAGACGGCCCCGCATCTGCGCCACCGCCGGATCCACCTGCCCCTTCGGCATTGCCCGGGGGCGGCCTAGGCGGACGGACTCCGGTCAGGGCAAGCTTAAGCCTCTTTCGGCAGCACCCGCAGCCGCAATTCGCGAAGCTGGTCATTCATTGGCTCGGACGGTGCGCCCATCAGCAGATCCTCGGCGCGCTGGTTCATCGGGAACATGATGACTTCGCGGATGTTCTGGGTGTCGGCCAGCAGCATCACCAGCCGGTCAATCCCGGCCGCACAGCCACCATGCGGTGGCGCGCCGTATTTGAACGCCTTGACCATCCCGCCAAAGCGCTTGTCGACTTCGCTGTTCGGATAGCCCGCCAGTTCAAACGCCTTGTACATGATCTCGGGTTTGTGGTTCCGAATGCCGCCGCTGATGACCTCATAGCCGTTGCAGGCCAGGTCATACTGGTAGGCATAGACGTCCAGCGGGTTGCCCTGCAACGCCTCAAGCCCGCCTTGCGGCATCGAGAACGGGTTGTGGGAAAAGTCGATCTTCCCCTCATCTGTCTTCTCATACATCGGGAAATCGACGATCCAGGCAAAGCGGAAGCTGTCCTTGTCGGTCAGCCCCAATTCCTCGCCGATCACGTTGCGTGCCCGGCCCGCGACGCCCTCGAAGGCGTCGGGCTTGCCGCCAAGGAAGAAGGCCGCGTCGCCCTTTTCAAGGCCCAGCTGCTGCCGGATCGCCTCGGTCCGCTCGGGTCCGATGTTCTTGGCCAGCGGGCCAGCGGCTTCCATGCCCGACCCATCCTCGGCCTCGCGCCAGAAGATATACCCCATACCCGGCAGCCCCTGCTGCTGGGCGAATGTGTTCATCCGGTCGCAGAACTTGCGGCCCACAGGGTCGCCTGACGGCCGTTTCGGCGCGGGAATGGCGCGGACTTCGGTGCCGTCCTGCTCCAGAAGCTTGGCGAAGATGGCAAAGCCCGAGCCTGCGAAATGCGACGACACGTCCTGCATCCGGATCGGGTTGCGCAGGTCGGGCTTGTCCGAGCCGAACCATTTCAGCGAGTCGCGATAGGCAATGCGCGGCCAATCGGCGTGGACGCGGCGGCCCTTGCCGAACGTCTCGAACAGCCCCTGCAGCACCGGCTGGACGGCGCCGAACACGTCGTCTTGCGTCACGAAGGACATCTCGACATCCAACTGGTAGAAGTCGGTGGGTGAACGGTCGGCGCGGGGGTCTTCGTCGCGGAAGCAGGGCGCGATCTGGAAATAGCGGTCGAAACCGGCGACCTGGATCAACTGCTTGAACTGCTGCGGGGCCTGCGGCAGGGCGTAGAACTTGCCTGGATGCAGGCGCGACGGCACGAGGAAGTCGCGCGCGCCTTCGGGGCTGGAGGCGGTGATGATCGGCGTCTGGAATTCCGTGAACCCCTGATCCCACATGGCGTTCCGCAACCAGCGCACCACGTTCGACCGCAGCATCATGTTCTGGTGCATCGTGTCGCGGCGCAGGTCGAGGAAGCGGTAAGTCAGCCGGGTTTCCTCGGGGTATTCGGTATCGCCAAAAACCGGCAGCGGCAGTTCTTCGGAAGCCCCCAGAACCTCGACCTCGGTCACATAGACTTCGATCTCGCCGGTCGGGATCTTGGCGTTCACCAACGACGCATCCCGCGCCTTGACCCGACCGTCGATGCGGATGACCCATTCGGCGCGCACTTTTTCCAGCGCGGCGAAGGCAGGGCTGTCGCTGTCAGCCAGAAGCTGCGTGATCCCGTAATGGTCGCGCAGGTCGATGAACAAGACGCCGCCATGATCGCGCACCCGGTGGACCCAGCCCGAAAGCCGAATGGTTTCACCCACATGGGCCTTGTTCAGTGCGGCACAGGTATGGCTGCGATAGGCGTGCATTCTTATTCCCCTTCCGAGGGTATTGGCGTCATTCGGGCCGATACACTCTGCCGGGCTGCCCAAGTCAACCCCGCCGCACATTCATCTGTCCTTAAATATCCCCGCCGGAGGCTTCAGATGCCAGCTGAGTGAGCCTCCGGCGGGGATATTTGGGAACAGTAGAAAGCCGGGATAAGACCCCGCAGGGAGTTGCCGACCCACAGCCGCACGTGTGGTAGATGTTCGGGAAACAGTAGCTCTTTTGTGCAAGCCAAGTCCGACCGCAGCACCCCAGGCAGCAGCCCGCACGACAAGGGTGGCGTCCGCAGACCCTTCCCTCGGTCAAAGAAGACATTGGTGATCGTACCCTCGCAGACCTCGCCCCGTTCGTTGAGGAATAGAACTTCGTCCACCGCGTCGGGCAAAGCTGCCCGCGCTGCATCATATACTCCGCGTCGGGTAGACTTCACCGAAAGCCAAGGATCGCCCGACGAGATCGTTGTTTTCGCCAAAGCCACTCTCCATTCGGCCTGGGGGGGGGGCAACCCGAACGCCTGCACTTCCAGCTTCCCGGTTGCATCCAATGTAAGCCTAAGTCGCGCAGGG
Source organism: uncultured Rhodobacterales bacterium (assembly GCA_903917595.1). GTDB lineage: Bacteria > Pseudomonadota > Alphaproteobacteria > Rhodobacterales > Rhodobacteraceae > Tabrizicola > Tabrizicola rara. Next base: position 2,672 of record CAIXBE010000349.1, on the reverse strand, counting down.
TGTTGGTACTCCACGGCATTGTGCAGAGCAACGCGCGCTGCTTCAACGTCACACGACCAGCCAAGGCGTTGGGCGGATTTCTCTAGCCTCGCCAAATGCAATCGCACTCGACTTAAGCCGAAGCCATCCCACAGAAGCGTCTCGATCAGCTTCAGTCCCGGCTCACGGCCGCCTTCACGAAGCGCGCTTTCCACAACGCCTCCTCCCATTCCCCGTCCACAGTGGACCCATGCGTCAGCCCGCCGCCCACATTCATCACGATGTCTTGTCCGGTCACCGACAGGGTCCGGATCGCCACGCTGAAATCGGCGTCCCCGTCCGGCGACATCCAGCCCACCGCGCCACAATAGACGCCGCGCGGGGTGCGTTCCACCTCGCGGATGATCTCCATCGCGCGGATCTTTGGCGCGCCGGTCACCGATCCGCAGGGAAACAGCGCCGCCATCAGCCCGGGCAAAGTGGGCGGGTCGGCAAGCTGGCCTTCAATGGTCGAGGTCATCTGGTGGACCGTGCCATAGGTCTCGATCGCGAACAGGTCCGGGACCTTGACGCTGCCGACGGTTGCCAGCCGCGAGATGTCGTTGCGCAAAAGATCGACGATCATCAGGTTTTCGGCGCGGTCCTTTTCGGCCCCAAGCAGTTCCGCGACAATCGCCGCATCCTCGGCGGCATTCTTGCCTCTTGGCCTTGTGCCCTTCATCGGGCGCGTGGTGATCCTGCTGCCTGTCACCTGAAAGAACAGTTCTGGCGAGCGTGAGACGACCACCGGCCCAACGCCAAGATCGACATAGGCGCCATGCCCGACCGCCCCGGTGCGCCGGAAGGCGCCGTAAAGCCCCAGCGGAGTGCCCAAGACCAGCCGCGCCGCCATCGGAAAGGTCAGGTTGACCTGATAGCAGTCCCCGGCGGCGATATAGTCAAAGACCTTGCGCGCCGCGTTGCCATAGGCGCGACGGCCCAGTAGCGGTTCGGGGGCGGTCATTGTCGTCGCCCGACCCTCGGCCTCGGCCCGGTCCAGTGCAGGCCCCGCTGGCGACGGTGCATCAAACACCCCCAGCGCGACAAGCGGCCCGGGGCGACGACGGGGCATCAGCCGGGCAAGCCGGGGTTCCAGCGCAAACCCCGCCTCATAGGCGACATAGCCGGCGATCCAGGCCCCGGCCTTGCGCAGGGCTTCGGCCTGGGCAAGTGCCGCCAGCACCTGATCCGGGCGCGTGGCAGTGATCACCGTGCGCGCATCGGCAAACGAGGCCGGTCGCCCCCCAGGTCCATGTTCAAGCAGGATCACCGCAAAAGGCCCCCGATGCGCAGCTTGACCCGGAATAGGCCGAACCCGCCCTTGCTACCAGCCGTTTTGATCCCCGATTCTTCTCCGAAAGCGACGTCAAGTCGGATATTTCCTGATCACCTGATCAAAAAACGCATTCAAAGCTTGCCTGATGATCAAATTCGCGCTTCCCTGTCGCCAGCATCGGCAACCAAATAATGTGGGTCGTGCATAACGAATAACAACAACGCGTCCAACACTGGTACGAAGGGATAACCGAATGGCTTCCGACGACTACAACGACAAAGCCAAGCATGAGGACATGAAAGTCCTGCATGGCATGGGCTACGCGCAGGAGCTGTCACGCTCCATGTCCAAATTCTCGAACTTTGCGATCTCGTTCTCGATCATCTGCATCCTTTCCGGCGGCATCAACTCCTTTGCTCAGGCGATCTCGTCGGTCGGCGGCGCGGGGGCGGGCATCGGCTGGATCGTGGGCTGCCTGCTCTCGGGCATGTTCGCGCTGTCCATGGCGCAAGTCGCATCGGCCTTTCCGACCGCGGGCGGGCTTTATCACTGGGCGTCGATCCTTGGCGGCCGGTTCTGGGGCTGGCTGACAGCCTGGCTGAACCTTCTGGGGCTGATCACCGTTCTGGGCGCCATCAACATCGGCACCGCCTATTTCTTCGCCGGGACCTTCGGGCCAAGCTTCGGCTTTACCGGCACCGACTGGCAGGTCGTGGGCTTCGTTGCCGTGATCACCGTCGCGCAAGCGATCTTCAACCACGTCGGCATCAAGGCAACCACCTTCCTGACTGACATCTCGGGCTACATCATCTTTGCAACCACCGCGCTTCTGGTGGTGGCCTGCCTTTACTATGCGCCCGCGATCGACATCTCGCGGCTGTGGACCTTCACCAACTACTCGGGTGAGGCAGGCGGCAACGTCTTCCCGCAGTCCGACAACGTGGGCTATCTGTTCCTGCTGTGCCTGCTGTTGCCGGTTTACACGATCACCGGCTACGACGCCTCGGCCCACACCTCCGAGGAAACCAAGAACGCCGCACACTCGGTGCCCAAGGGCATCATCCACGCGGTGTTCTGGTCGTCGATCATCGGCTGGATCATGATCTGCGCCATCACTCTGGCAATCCCGGACATGGCCGTCGCGGCCGGTCAGGGCTGGGGCATGTTCTTCGGCACGATCAACGCGATCATGCCGGCCGGTCTGGCCAAGGTAATTTTCCTTGGCATCCTGATTGCGCAGTTCCTGTGCGGTCTGGCCACGGTCACCTCGGCAAGCCGGATGTTGTTCGCCTTCTCGCGCGATGACGGGATGCCGGTCGGCTCCAAGGCTTTGGCCAGCGTTTCGCCCAAGTTCCGGACCCCGGTGAACGCGATCTGG
>CAIXBE010000348.1 GCA_903917595.1 uncultured Rhodobacterales bacterium | reverse complement strand
CATCTGACCATTTCCATGTCGCATGGGTGTTGCACGGAAGAAATCGGAACGGCTGTAAGCCTTTGGAATCGCGCGGAAAGATGTTGTGCGGTGTTGCAAACGCAAAAAGCGCCCCTTGGGGCGCCTTGCATCGGCCTAAGCCTTTGATATATTGCTACAAAATTTGGTTGCGGGGACAGGATTTGAACCTGTGACCTTCAGGTTATGAGCCTAAATTCCAGCGATTTTGATTACTCAGCAAGAACAATGCCTTACGCCACAAGCCTTTGATTTCGCGCATTTTCCATGCTTAGATTCAGCCATTTTCATCGACGTTCGGCAGCAAACTTGGCGCAAAACATGCATTCGCGGGTTGATGTGGCGTTGATGTAAAGAGATCGAAAGTCAAATGATCATAATCATGTTCGGCCTTTCGCTTCATGATCGTCAAGGGGCGGAAATGGATCTTGATCCCTTAATGCTTTTTCACAATGGCAATGGTGCCGTCATGCCGCTGCTTTCCAAATCCCATCGCGCGTGCCAGGCCCCGTCGACGCGTTCAATCAGGAGAAAGTTCCTCTCGGCGACATATCGATTGCGCTGCCCCGGCAGGCGCTCAACGCGGATCGGATGCTCGGGCAATGGGTCTTCTCCCAACCAGGAAAGGGCTCCTAGAAACCGCGCCCAAGCCTTTGGCGCCGCCTTATGCGCGATACCGGACGCGACCAGCTGGTTGAGGTGCAAACCGTCCCCAAGGTCCATGACCGCGCGTGTCGCGAGGTGGATTTCGCCCGAGACCGCCGTGATATCATGTCCGTCATGCTGCGCGAGTCCGATAACCAGCCGCAGCATCCGGCGCCACTCGTCGCGATGCGCGCGGCTCTGCCACTGGTCGCGCAGATCGTCCTCGTATTTCTGCATCTTCGGCACCAACATCATGAGCACTTCTAGGAGTGACAGCCGGGGTCCGAGGAGAGGCACTCTCGACATCAGCAGGGTATGGCCCCGGACGTCCCGCTGCGCCTCACCGTCCATCATCGCCCAGCCGCCTGGGCCCATGATCTGGCGCCGTGTGCGCTCGGAGCGGAGGTCTGGTGCAAGGATCCGAAGCTCAGGAGCATGAATGGTCCAGCCCAGATGCCGACCCTTAGGGTCGGCGAAGCGGGCTGGCAGGTCACCGTCCGCAGCCGCGTGCTGGAAGATGAGGAAACTCTCGCGTGCGACGCCGAACAATGTCTGGCCGACCGAGGAATAGGTGCGAGACCGCCGCAGCGATCCCCAGCCGTCGCAGATGTCATGATCGTCCCATTGCATCAGAGACGGCACCCGCGCTGCAAGCCAAGCAAACTGCGGCGCGGCGTAGAGAGCAGCGTAACGCTCGAGAAAACGAGCCCGCAGCTGTTGCCGAAAATCCTCCAGATCCGCGCCTGAAGGCTCGCGCGGAATTCGCTCCGGCCACTCGTGGCTAAGGTCGTGGCCCTTGGTCACTTCGTCGGCATAGACTTGGTCACCGCCGTGCAGCATCAGGGCGAAGGGCCGACGGAGGTGTTCGCCCTTCAGCCGCTCCCACATGGCGTTCCGCTCGGACCCTTCGCGGTCCATGTCTCCCACTTCTTCGCCATTACAGGAAACATAGGCCAGTCGCAGGTCGCCCGTCAGGTCGCCCGCGACCTCATAGGCCATATTGTTCCAGCGGTATTCCGTCGGGCGATCGGCCGGGAGCTTGAACCGCGCGCGCCAGACAGTGGCGTGGTCATAGTCTGCCAACGGCAAAAGACGCCCTTCGCCATGCGGTAGTTCGATCGGCGGCAGGGACTCGCCCCGCGCCGTGATAAACAGGGCGGACAGCGACATATGCCCATCTTGGAGATCGTCGAGAAACAGGACTGGGCCGATAGGGGACGAAAACAGGGCGTTCATCGCTCCCACCTATGGCAGCTGAAAGGTGGGCGCAATTCTTCGAATCGCTCCAAGTTTTGAAAAGTTGGATACCTGCGCAATGTGGGCCATCGTGTAAGCTCGGCATCGCACGCGTGCCTCTCGGAGTAAAAATGACTGCTTTTGCAGCACTCTGGCTTGATCCAAGCAGATGCGTCGAATGACCGAAGTCTTCGCATCGCCTAAATCGTCGAACGGGTCCATCCCCATTTTCCCTTCACGGCAACACCCTGACATCGCCACGCTGATGCCCGCTCACCAATTCCCGCAACTCAGCCGGGGCAATCACTTCGACCTTGTCACCCCACTTGTACAAGTGCCACGCCATCTCAACCCAGCCGCTGGCGGTGAACGCTACGCGCAGCCCGCCGTCCGGCTCCTCTGTTACCACCTGGTTGGGGTGGAACTCGAATTCGCGCGCTGCGGCGGCGGCGCTGGGTGCAAAGCGCCAGATGACTGGTTGGTATTCAGCGTCCGAGTGGTAGGAGCCGAAGGACTGGGCGGCATAGGCGTCCAGGTCGAAGTCGGAGTCGCGGGCGAAGGACTGGCCGGTGATCTTGGCGCTGGCGATCCGATCCATCCGGAAGCGCCGGAAGGCCCGTCCATTCCCCAAATCTCGCGCGATCAGGTACTGCCGGATCCCCAATAGCATGCCATACGGCTCGACGACTCGGTTCTGCGCGGCGTCGTCATTTGCGCCCTGATAGGCAATGGTCAGCGAGAACGGCGCTTTGATCGCAACGGCAATGGCGCCCAGCACATTGGGCTCGACCCTCACGCGTGGGCCGGGGCGACAAGCATAGCCTTGCGCTTCAAGCATCGCGCCTGCATCCACTTCGGCCCGCCGCGCATGCGACGTGGGCATCGCGGCAAGCAGACGGTCCCGCAGTGAGATCAGCGCGGTGACATCATTGGTGGCGCCTTCGCGCTGGGCGCGACGGATGCTCATGTCGAGTGCGGCTAGTTCGCTGTCTCGGATCCCCTGCATGCGCAAGAACCTCGTGTCATTCAACTTCCACCAGCGCCGTCGATCCTGGTCGGTCGAGAACTCAATGCTCGGAAACGCCGCCTCCAGGCCCCGGATCATGCGCTGCGCCGTGCGCAGATTGACGCCGAATTCCTGCGTGATCTCAACGAGGGACACGCCCTTGTG
>CAIXBE010000347.1 GCA_903917595.1 uncultured Rhodobacterales bacterium | reverse complement strand
GCCGCCAACCAGGTGATCTACTGCCTGCGCTAGCGCCGAAGCGTCGTCGACCAGTAGTGCCGGCGCCGAATCCCGCCGACGGATCAGTTGGACAACATGCATACCTTCAATGGGTCTGGCCTCTTCGCGGTCGGCAACAGGTGTCGGCACCATGACAACAGCGCTGGCCTGCACTTCGCGCAGCCGCAGGATCGCCCGGCGCTCGTTCACCTCGTCATCGTTGGTCAGATGGATCACCAGATGCAGGGCCTGCTCTTCGCAAGCACGGGCCATGGTATCCGCAAACTGGGCGTAAAATTCGTTCACCAGGTTCGGCAGCAGCAATCCGACAATCCGGGTGGCGTCACCGCGCATGGCACTGGCAGCGGCGCTTTTGACGTAGCCAAGTGTGCGGGCCCGCTCAAGCACCGCGAGCCGGGTTTCGGCATGAACGCTGGAATGGCCGGACAGGGCGCGCGAGACTGTCATGTGCGACAGTCCCAGATCCTGCGCAATGGATTTGATCGTTACTCTGCCGGACACTCGGTACTCCTGTTTTGCCTGGGTGCAGTTTGACAATTCCTGGAGGCGAAGTCTTGCGCCAACCACAATCTGACGCTAAATGTTCACGTGAACATAGCAAGGTGAGTCGCAGCCGATGCCAGATAATCTGAAGAAACGTTGCATCGCCTTGATCGAAGCCCTCGGCCTCGGACAGGCCGCCGAGGTGTCTGCGGTCACCCCTCTGACCGGCGGGGTGGCTTCTGACATCGCCCGTGTCGTGGTCGGTGGGAAAGTCTATTGCGTCAAATTCGCCTTGGAAAAGTTGCGCGTTGCCGCCGATTGGCACGCCCCGGTGCATCGCAGCCGCGCGGAATATGCCTGGCTGTCGGTGGCGGGACGGGTCGCCCCCGGATCCGCCCCGGAACTGCATGGCTATTCCGAGGCAGAGCATGGCTTTGCGATGAGCTTTGTTACGGGAGCGGACGTGCGTCTGTGGAAGACATCCCTGCTGAATGGTGATCAGGTTCGCAATGAGGCGGCGCGTGTGGCCGATGTGCTGGGCCGGGTTCACGCCGCAGGGGCTGCGGCCGATTTTGACCGCCGAAATTTCAACAACAGCGCCGATTTCCATGCGATCCGGGTTGAGCCCTATTTGCTGTTCACCGCGCAGTGCCATCCGGCCGTGGCACCACGGCTGTTGCAACTGGCGGCGGGGCTTGACGCGGCGCGGATCACTTTGGTGCACGGCGATGTCAGCCCGAAGAACATTTTGCTGCGCGGTGAGCAGCCGATCCTGTTGGATGCCGAATGCGCCAGCATGGGTGACCCGTGTTTCGATGTGGCCTTCTGTCTGAACCATTTGATCCTGAAGGCGGTTCATCTGGCGAAATCCCGCGACAGATTGCTTGGGTCGGTCCTTGAATTCTGGCAGGCCTATGCCCCGCATGTGGGATGGGAAGACCGGTCGGCGCTGGAGGCGCGGGTCGCCGCGTTGGTGCCGGCGCTGATGTTGGCGCGGATCGATGGCAAATCTCCGGTTGAATATTTGTCGGAACCCGAACGCGCCTGGGTCCGGGTCCAGGCCCTGGGCTTGCTGGAGCATCCCGAAGCGAGCCTCAGCGATATAGTTTCAAAATTGTCCGCCAATGGGATCAAATCATGAGTGCGACCAAGATTTCGGCAGTATCCGGACGCCGGGTCTGGGACAGCCGCGGCAACCCGACCGTCGAAGCGACCGTTCAACTGACAAACGGCGTTTGCGGACGGGCCATCGCCCCCGCCGGTGCTTCGCGCGGCTCACGCGAGGCGGTGGACTTGCGCGATGGCGGGCAACGTCTGAAGGGTTTGGACGTGCGAGGCGCGCTGGCGAACATCGCCGGGCCAATCGCTGCGGTGATGATCGGACGCGAGGTCGGCGATCAGCCTGGCATCGACTCAGCTTTGGTTGCGGCGGACGGCACTGGGCTGAAATCGAACTTTGGCGGCAATGCCATCGTCGCCGTGTCGCTCGCCTGCCTGCACGCCGCAGCGGCGGCGACGCAACAGCCCCTTTGGCGGCATCTGGCGCAAAGCTATGGCCGCACACCGACCATTCCGCTGCCGGAGATTCAGATCTTCGGGGGTGGCGCCCATGCCGGGCGTCGCGTCGATGTGCAGGATTTCATGGTGATGGTTCCCGGTGCCGCCAGCTTTGACGAGGCGCTGGAAGTCACTGCCGAGATATATCATGCGGCGGGGGCG
>CAIXBE010000346.1 GCA_903917595.1 uncultured Rhodobacterales bacterium | reverse complement strand
TATCCTGCGGCAGGCGGGGTTGCAGATCGGCTATGTTCCGCAGCGGCTGATGGTGGACAAGACCATGCCGATCACCGTCCGCCGGTTCCTGTCGCTGCCCACGCGGGTCAGTGATGCCGAGGCAGTCGAGGTGCTGGCGCGTGTCGGCATGTCTGGCCTTGGGCAGGACCAGATGTCCGCCCTGTCCGGCGGGCAGTTGCAGCGGGTGCTGCTGGCCCGCGCGCTTTTGGGGCAACCGCAGCTTTTGATGCTGGACGAGCCGACCCAAGGGCTGGACCAGCAGGGCGAAGCGGCTTTCTATCAGTTGATCCAGCAGGTCCGGACCGCGACCGGGGCGGCGGTGCTGATGATCAGCCACGATCTGCATGTGGTGATGGCGGCATCCGACCGGGTAATCTGCCTGAACGGTCATATCTGTTGCGAAGGCACGCCGCGTGTGGTGTCGACCGCTCCGGAATACCGGGCGCTGTTCGGCTTGGGGACCGAAGGCGCGCTGGCGCTGTATCGCCACGAGCATGACCATGACCACGCTGGGGGTCATGCGCAGCATCATCACGCACATCACGATCACGAGCATGACCATGCTTGACGATTTCCTTGTCCGCGCCGGTCTTGCCGCCGTGGGCCTAAGCCTTGCCACCGGCCCGCTTGGGGCCTTTGTCGTCTGGCGGCGGATGGCATACTTTGGCGATGCCACCTCGCATGCGGCGGTGCTGGGGGTGGCGCTGGCGCTGGCGGCTGATCTGCCGATCGGGTTGGGCACGCTGACCGTCGCGCTGGCGATGGCGGTCACCGTGGCGGGCCTGTCAGCCCGGGGCTGGGCGATGGACACCACGCTGGGGGTGCTGGCGCATTCGGCGCTGGCCTTTGGACTGGTGGCGATCAGCTTTTTCCCGGCGGTGCGCACCGACCTGTCCAGTTATCTGTTCGGCGACATCCTTGCGGTCAGCCGGACCGATCTGGTGCTGGTCTGGCTTGGCGCGCTTGTCGTGCTGGCGCTGCTGGCCTGGCGGTGGCAGGCGCTGCTGACCTCGACCTTAAGCGAGGACCTTGCCCATGCCGCAGGGATCAAGCCTGACCGGGAAAGACTGGTGCTGGTCATCGCTTTGGCGCTGGTCGTGGCGGTGGCGCTGAAGATAGTGGGCGCGCTGTTGATTGCCGCGATGCTGATCATCCCTGCCGCCACGGCGCGCGGCCTTTCGCGAACGCCCGAGGCGATGGCAGGCCTTGCGATTCTGGTCGGGGCGGTGTCCGGCATCGGTGGCCTGGCGCTGTCGCTTTGGCAGGACACGCCGACCGGCCCGTCCATCGTCGTTGTTGCGGCCCTGCTGTTCGCGGTCAGCGCGGGGCGGCGACGGACCTGACAGCGCAGCCTTTCAGGACAAACCCGGCCTTGGGACAGTATTGTCGAAAAGACTTGGCCCTTTGCCCGAAGCTTGCCCCAATTTTCCGCTATCCGACCTCTGCGACCACCAAGGGAGACTGCAGTGCTGCGCTGGTTCGGAATTCTGGTAACGCTGATCGTGGGTATCGGCGGGTTCTTGGGCTTGGACTACAATCTGGCCCGCAAGCTGGCGATCAGTGAGGAACGGCCCGCCCTCAGCTTTTCGCAGTACCTTGGCGATCTTAAGGTTCGCGCGGTCAGTCTGGTCAGCTTTTCCGGCGCTGGCGAGGCGGCCACCAGCTATACGACCGACCTTGCCGAAATGCTGCCGGTGCCGCCAGAAGGCTGGACCGTGCGCGCCTCGGTCTTGGAAGACACCGACGGATTTCTGGCGAAGAATCGCAGGGACAATGATCCCGACGCGCGCAAGGCGATTGAAGCCATGGTCAGGCCTGTCGCCCCGAATGATGGTGAGGCCATAACGTTGACCTTTGAAAAGGGCAGCCAGATGGTCCTGCTTAGGGCGCTTCGGCACCCCGACAGCATTTTCACCGATCCGAAAAGCCTGTCGCGCCTGACCGAGTTGCATACCGCGCCCGCGCCTTTCCTGCGCCGGGATTTCCTGCGGGTGCGTGGGCTTGATGTTGCCGAAGAGAATCTTCCTGAAAAGATGCGTGCCCGGATGTTTTATGCCGATGTGGGCGCGCAGATTCAGATCTGGGTGCTTGCGCCGAAAAAAATGTCGGACAAGGAACTATTGCCGTTCTTCGAGACGCTTAAGATAGACGCGATGAATGCCGCCGTTGTCGATCAGGAGCCGGGACTGGGGGATGTCCCGGTGACAGTCGTGGTGTCGGCCCTGAATGACACCGACCGCGCCGCATTTGAGGCCGACCGGGCCGCAAGATCGGCCGAAAGGAAAGTTCGTCGCGCCGAGGCGCGTGCTGCTTTGGCCGAAACCGCCAGCACCGAAGGCGGCACGGCGACAACGCCCGCAGACAAGGACGCGGTTTCGTGCAAGAAGGGTTCGGATGGGGTCAAGCGCTGCAAGGTCGGCGGCTGATCCGGTCAAGGCTGCGTGACCACGGGCCGCATGGACGAATATGCGCAATTCAGGTTGATGTAGGTCAAGGCCAGACCCCCGGGAATGGTCGATTGCAGGAACCGAAATGAAGGCCCCGCGCCCTTCAGGAGCATCCGTGAGCAACCCCGATTCCCCCCCCAGCCTTTACGCCGCCCGTGAACCCATCTTCCCGCGCCGGGTGAAAGGCACATTCCGCACCCTCAAGTGGTGGCTTCTGGGCATCATGCTGGGCATCTACTACATCACGCCCTGGCTGCGGTGGGACCGAGGGCCAAGCCTGCCGGATCAGGCAGTGTTGCTGGATCTGGCAAACCGGCGGTTCTTTTTCTTCATGATCGAAATCTGGCCGCATGAATTCTACTTCATCGCGGGCCTGTTGATCATGGCCGGTCTGGGTCTTTTCCTGTTCACCAGCGCCGCGGGGCGGGTCTGGTGCGGGTATGCCTGTCCACAAACGGTCTGGACCGACCTTTTCATCCTGGTCGAGCGCTGGATCGAGGGAGACCGCAATGCCCGCGTCCGCCTGCACAATCAGGCCTGGAACGCCGAAAAGCTCCGCAAGCGGGCGATCAAGTGGACGGTCTGGTTCCTGATCGGTCTGGCAACCGGTGGGGACTGGGTGTTCTATTTCACTGACGCCCCGACACTGCTGCGCGATCTGGTGACGCTTCAGGCCCATCCCATCGCCTATACGACCATGCTGATCCTGACGTTGACCACCTTCTTCTTCGGCGGCTTCGCGCGCGAACAGATCTGTATCTACGCCTGCCCTTGGCCGCGTATCCAATCCGCGATGATGGACGAAGACACGCTGACCATCGGCTATCGTGAGTGGCGGGGCGAACCGCGCGGCAAGCAGTCCGTCGAAATCAACGGTGACTGCATTGAC
>CAIXBE010000345.1 GCA_903917595.1 uncultured Rhodobacterales bacterium | reverse complement strand
CCTCGGTCGATGGTTGGCGAGGCCGTCGCGCCCCCGGGTTCGTTTTTGGCAGGTCCCGGCGGCGGGCGGTCGCCTCTTGCGCATGACGACGGGCCGCCCGCGGGCGTTTTCGGTTTCACAGGCGGTGACCTGAGCCCCGGAAGTTCCTCCAGTTTTTGGTAGAGTCCGTCCACGCAAGGAGACGGACAATGAAGCAATCGCGGTTCACGGAAGCGCAGATCTGTTGCCACGCATCGCCGCCAGCCGCGACTTCTTCGAGTGCCGCTTTTGCTCGCACGCCGAGCGGTGTTGGGGGTTATCCGGATGAGCGATGACAATGTCATCCAGTTCAACGCATGGCGGGATTTCAACGACGCGGCCCCGCAGATCGACCCGTTTGGCGATGAACCAGACCCGGTGCAGATCGCCGAGTTCATGCAAGTCGTCTTCGGCTATTGCGAGGGGCTGATCCCGGTCCGCAGTTTCATCGACAAGGGCCAGGGGATCGACGGTCGCCCGCATAACATCTGGATCGAGGCCAATGCAGAGACGCCGGAAAAGATGTCGACCTTCGCCGCATGGGCCTCGCGTGAGGGTGCGGCCGTTTATGTGATCCCCGGTACGGTGGCGGCAGCAGGACAGGCCAAGGCCGCCGAAATCGTGCAGATGCAGGCCGTTGTGGTGGATATCGATAGCGGCGACATCGCCGCCAAGCGCGCCCATCTGCAACGCCACCTCGGCCAGCCCACCATGGTAGTCGAAAGCGGCGGCGTCACGCCCGAGGGCCAGCGCAAGTGCCATGTCTGGTGGAAGCTGAGTGAGCCCGCCGAGGGTGATGACATTCGCCGTCTTTGCGGTCTGCGCGGTGACATCGCGGCCAAGGTCGGTGGCGACATGCATTTCCGCTCGGCCCACCAGCCAATCCGGGTGGCAGGCTCTGTCTATTACAAGAACAATCTCAAGACGCAGGTACGGATCGTTGAGATCGACCCCGGTCGCGAGCGCGATCTGGGAGAGTTGATCGAGGCGGTCGCCGACATGCCGCCAGCGCTGGGGGTCACCCTTGCCCCTGCCTTCTCATCGTCCGACAAGCCCGGTGTTGACGATGTCCTCGTCACGCCGGTGCGTGAGGGCGGCCAGGATGACTGGTCCCGCTTCGAAGGAGCATCGGCGGCCATCGGCTACTTCATACGCATGGTCCACGAAGGCCGCATGTCGAAGGACGAAGGGTGGGAAGGCATTTGCGGCTACAACGCTGCGATGCTGCGGCCGCAGTGGCCTGTGGAGCGGCTCAAGCGCGAGTCCGAACGCCTCTGGGCAATCCATGTGGAAAAGTACGGGCCCCCGCTGATCCGCCTCGACAGCGCGGCACCCGTGCCCAACGAGATGCCCATATTCACGCTGGGATCGCTGCTCGACGACATCAGCCCGATGCCTTCCGACATCATCGCCCCCCGCGTGCTGACGCCTGGCGGGCTTCTGGTGCTCGGTGGCGCGCCCAAGGTCGGCAAGAGCGATCTCCTGATCTCCTGGCTCGTGCACATGGCGGCAGGCCAGCCGTTTTTGGGCTTCACTCCGCCGCGCCCCCTGCGTGTGTTCTACCTGCAGGCCGAGATACAGTATCACTATCTGCGCGAACGCCTGCAGCAGATCACCCTTCCGCGTAGGCTTATGGCGGCTGCACGCGACAACCTTGTCGCGACACCCAAGCTGCAGATGCTGCTCGACTCAGAAGGCAGCATGCGTGTTGCCACCGCAATCCGGCGCGCTTTTCCGGCTGAACCTGTCGACATTATCTGCGTCGACCCGATCCGCAATCTCTTCGACGGCGGCCCGGATGGCGGCAGCGAGAACGACAACGCGGCGATGATGTTCTTCCTGAAAGACCGGGTCGAGGTCCTGCGCGATCACATCAACCCGGACTGTGGCGTCATCCTCGTCCACCACACCAAGAAACTCTCGAAGCAACAGGTCAAGGACGATCCGTTCCTCGCTCTGTCCGGGGCAAGTGCCCTGCGCGGGTTCTACACTTCCGGCCTGATCCTGCATCGCCCCGATGAGGACGCGTCCGAGCGCAAGCTGGAGATCGAGTTGCGTAATGGGCCGGCGTTACCGTCAAAGCTGATCGACAAGGTCAAGGGCGAATGGGTCGAGATCAACCCGATGAACGAGCGGCTGGTCCGGGTGGACGTTGGCGCGAGGCATGATGCCGAGCGGGAGCGCAAGAGCGACGTCATCACCACCATCCTCCTGGAAGAAGCGCTCAGGGGTCGGATGTATACGATGACCCAGTTTGCTGAAGCCTTCGAGAACAAAGCTGGCCTCAGCGGCGCGGCGGGCATTCGTGACCGCCTGAACGTGCTGACCACCAAGGGGATCGTCAAGTTCGTGAAAGGTGAGGCGGCTTTGGCCATCGGCCTCGCCTCGGATCGAAGCAAATTCGGCTACCTCTGCGTCGAAGGTCTGGCGCTTGCGACAGGGGCCGAGGCCGTCGATGCAACCACTGGTGAGGTCTTTCCGGAGGCCGTCCAGATCCTACCCAGCCATTTCAAATGCGCCCAGACGGGGGCCGTCCTCCCCGTCGAAAACCGCGACGTCTGGGTCCATGCGGATGGCGAGAATCCATGATCACGGCCTGCAAGACCGCCAGCAAAATCTGCCTTTTGCGCTGCCAAATCTGCCCAGATTTTGCCAAATCCTGGATTTGGCCAGGTTCGCAAATCTGGATTTCTCCGTTTGATTTCAATGCGTTGTGGGGCGAATTCCAGATTTTCCAGAAGGTCATGCCCAATCTGCTCACAAATCTGGAATTTCTCAACAAGAACAGACACTTCTGCCAGATTTCAGATTTGTCAAAAAGCACCCCTAAAGGGGTGGGTGGCCTCCCCCGCAAGGGGGGAGGTCCACCACCCACCCCTGGGCAATCTTCTCGGACCCAAGTTTGGGTCTGACCCCAATCCGACGACGGTGACCCGCTCCGCCAAGAACATGATCGCCGTCGTCTTCCGCCCTGAGCCATCCCACCAGAAAAGGAGACCACCCATGGCTGACACGACTCTGATCACCACAGGCATCGGCGCAAGAGCCGCCTTGCCTGCGGCATGCGAAACCGGCCGCGCCATCCTCGCGCTGGACCTCGGCACCACCACCGGCTGGGCCATTCGGGGTTTCGATGGGCTTATCACCAGCGGCACTGCTAGCTTTCGTCCCGGCCGCTTCGACGGCGGTGGCATGCGCTACCTGCGCTTCACCAACTGGCTGGGCGAGCTCGACCGTCTGTCTGGGCCCATCGCCGCCATCTGGTTCGAAGAGGTCCGTCGTCATGTAGGCACCGATGCCGCTCATGTCTTTGGCGGGCTGATGGCCAGTTTGACCAGTTGGGCAGAGCTTCGGGGCATTCCTTATCAGGGCGTCCCTGTTGGGACGATCAAGAAACACGCAACCGGAAAGGGCAATGCCGACAAGCAGTCGATGATTGCCGCCGCCCGGGCCCGTGGCTTCAGCCCGGCCGACGACAATGAGGCTGATGCCATCGCGATCCTGTTCTGGGCGCTCGAGACCAATGGGGGCCTGCAATGACCGGGATGCGGTTCACGCCGAAAGGCTATGGCGGCCATCGCCGCAACCCCGATGAGGTCAAGCGCGACGGCTGGCGCGAACAGGGCGTGTTGGCCGTCGCCATCGACGATCACCGGCTGACCTGGCCGGAGCGGGAATTGGTGCGCCAGCTTGGGGAGAAACTCTATGGCACCGCCATCGGCGGGCGGGAGGTGCAGCGATGACCGTCTGGACACCCGCGCTGGTCGAGGAACGGTTGGCCGAAGCCGCCTTCGTTCTGAAGCGCCTGCCTGAGCCACGCAGGCAGGGTTACTTCAGCACTTGGCCTGCCATCGTCCAGAGCTTCGCCGACAAGGTGAGCCAAGAGCCGAAGCCGATGCGCGTGCTGCCCTCACCGCAGGCCATCAGCCGGATGGAGGAGACGCTCACCTGGACGGCCTGCCTCGAGCCTGTCGACGGCAAGATCGTCTGGATGAAGGCGCATGGTGAACGCTGGAAGGAGATCTGCTGGGCCGTCGGTCTGCACCGCTCGGCGGCCCATCAGCATTGGCAATTCGGAATTTCCGTCATCGCGCTCACCCTCAACAAGCGGCGGTTCAACCGCAACCTGTCGAAGCAGCGGGTGATCGAACTGGCCAGTGGCGCGTAACCCTGCGCGTCCCATGGGAAAGTGTCCGCCGGACAGTTTTCGCTGAGACAGAAACCATCTCCCGAGGGTATGAATTGGATATACTCGGGAGAGGCGCGTGTGGGAGACCGCCCGCGCAATCGGTCTCGGGATGGATGCCGTGGTGGACCCCAGAGTCCGAACCGGGGTCCAGCCGGAGCCGGATCAACGCCCGATCCGCCAAGCCATTGATTGTACGGTTCCTTTCGGGCCGAAAACGTATGCTGGCGGGCGAAGCGCGGCACATCGCTAGCGACAGGGCCGGATTTTTGGGAAGCCACCCCCTCGGGAAGCCACCCGAAAACCGCTGAAATACGACAATGAAACAGGCACTTGGCTGGTGGACTCCGGGGTGGATACCACCGGACTCCTGCGGCCGGTGAAATCCGACGTGGATTCCACATCCGGGGTCCAGCCCGGAAACCAGCCCATCCTTCAACAGGACGCCCCATATGACCCTCAGCTTCGCCCCGGAGCGCATCGAGCAATGGCCGCTCGCGCGCTTGCAGCCCTATGCCCGCAACGCGAAGGCGCATGGTGCGGACCAGGTCGCGAAGATCGCCGCCAGCATGGCGGAGTTTGGCTGGACCGTGCCCTGCCTGGTGGCCGAAGATGGCGAGTTGATCGCGGGGCATGGCCGGGTGTTGGCGGCAACGCAGTTGGGTCTGACCGAAGCACCGGTGATCGTGCTCGGGCATCTGACCGAGGCGCAGCGGCGGGCTTACCGGATCGCCGACAATAAACTGACCGAACTCGGCACCTGGGATGAGGCGCTGCTGTCGGCGGAACTGAACGACCTCCTGGCCGAAGACTTCGACCTGTCGCTGGTCGGCTTCTCCGACGGCGAGTTGGACAAGCTGCTGGCCTTCGTGCCAGAGGGGGACCGGCAAGAAGGTGGTGCCGGGGGCTCGGTGCCGCCGGTGACAATCCCCGAACC
Organism: uncultured Rhodobacterales bacterium; assembly: GCA_903917595.1. GTDB lineage: Bacteria > Pseudomonadota > Alphaproteobacteria > Rhodobacterales > Rhodobacteraceae > Tabrizicola > Tabrizicola rara. The sequence goes on along the minus strand of CAIXBE010000345.1, from coordinate 403 downwards.
ACCCCGCAATCCGGCATCGCGGACTGGCGATCTCTGGATCCTTGGCGACCATCGGCTGCTCTGCGGTGACAGCACCAGCGCTGCCGATGTGCGCCGCCTTATGAATGGCGAACGGGCGATCCTGTTTGCGACCGACCCGCCTTACCTTGTCGATTACGACGGTTCGAACCATCCGACGCGGAACAAGGACTGGTCGGCATCCTACGGCACGACCTGGGACGACAGTTCGCAAGGGGCCGAACTTTACGACGGCTTCATCGCAGCCGCCGTGGCGGAAGCCATCGCCGAAAATGCGGCGTGGTATTGCTGGCATGCCTCGCGCCGCCAGGCGATGCTGGAAGCCTGCTGGGAAAAAGCCGGGGCATTTGTGCACCAGCAGATCATCTGGGTGAAGGACCGCGGG
>CAIXBE010000344.1 GCA_903917595.1 uncultured Rhodobacterales bacterium | reverse complement strand
GCCCACAGGCAGTTTGATCAACTCGTCGATGCCGGGCGTGTTGTCGGGGAATGGCATTTTGGTCTCCAGATTGGGGAATGGGGTTCAGGCGGCCTCGAGAAGGCGCACCGAGAGGGACGCGCCGACTGGACGCGGCTTGCGCCGGGCCACGGCGATGTAGGCAAACTGGTCGGGCCCGATCCGGGCCTGCACGAGATGGACGAGGTCCTGCTCGGCAGCGCGCAAAGCGGCATCGGCGGTCCGACGCAGGGCTGAGCGGCGTTCGGGCGAAAGAGGCGAAGCCGAGCCAAAGGTATCGACGGCAAGAAAGCCGCGATGGTAAACCAGCGTCTCACCGGGTTCGGCCTGCGCGACCCAAGCCGAAAGCCCGATTTCGTCGAGCGCCGGACCGGCCGCGCCGAAGATCGACACGACGCCGGTTGCGCGGATAGCGGAATGACGGGCTATCATGCCGCGCCCCGCTCGGCGGTGCTGCGGCGCTGGCGGGCCTGCTCATAGGCCAGCACATCCTCGAGACGGTAGACCACGCGACCGCCGATTTTCAGGAAGGCCGGGCCATCGCCGGTCCAGCGCCAACGTTCAAGGGTGCGCGCCGAAATCGTCCAGCGCGCGGCAAGTTCAGTCTGGTTCAGGCAGGTTCTCGTCTGCATCGTCCGCTCCCGGTGTTCTGTTGGGAGGAAGATGCACAGTCCCGTGCGGGGATGTCGTCGGGATCAGAGTGGGATACGGCGGGGGATTGGCCGAGGTGCTGCAATCATGGGATGAATCGCGCGGCGGGGGATCGCCATCCTCCCCCATCCCCCTGCGCATCCCACGGCGGGAATCCTGCGGGGGCGACAGGACAGGTTGGAATCAGAGCCCGGCGAGGCGATACGCCCCGCGACCGTTCGACTCGATCAGCAGCGGCCAGTCCTTCTTCGACTTGAAGATGTCGGACATCTTGAGGCTGCGTGACCCCGCCTCCCCCAGTACAGCCTTGCCGCTCTGCCACGGCTCACCCCGCCGTGCCGCCGCGTGCAGGATGCGCACCACCTGTGCCTGGATTGGCCCAAGCTGGAACTCATGGCCGTTGCAGCGGACGTGATGGTAGTCGGCGGAGGCGTGGAAAGCCTTAGCCTGCTTCACTCCCGCCGCACCGCGGAACCCGGATTTCACCTCGAAACGGTCGCGTTCCTCGCGGCTTAGCACGAGATCGGGCTTGCGGATCGTGAGGGTCTCGCGCGATCCAAAGAAACAGGCATAGTCCGCCTTCGTGGTGCGGAACCGGGTGACGTTGACCTCGCCGATACGAAAAATCTGGAAGACATCCTGGACATGCAGATCGAGGAGCCCGTTGAACGAGGAGCGCTCAGAGGGGATCGAGTACCATCGACCGTCGTCAGTTTCCTCGAAGTCGCCGAACTCTACGGCCAAGTTGAGGATCCGGATCGAGAGTCGCAACTGGTCATTCTCGGCCAGATAGGCGACGTCGGCCTCGGGCAGTGACCACCGGTCAAGCACCTCCGCCAGGGTGAAATATGCCTTTTCGATCTCCATCCTGGCCCCCGATTCCGATGCAAAGTGTTTGGCTTTTGTTCTAGCTGCTTGACGATCCCAATTCAATCCTATCTTATCCTATCTTATCCACACGCCGCTGGGGACAACATGATCGAAAACCATACCCTGGCCGACCGCCTGCGCGCTCGCGCCGATCAGCTGGGCCTGGCACCGGCCCATGTCGCAGAAATGGCGGGGGTCAACCGCTCCTTCGTCTATGACATCCTGCGTGGGCGATCTTCGCGCCCCGGCATCGACCGGCTTGCTGATATCGCCCGCGTGCTGAAGGTCGACCGTGACTGGCTGATCCACGGCATCGGTGAGGTCGAGGGCCCCTCCCCCTTCGTCGAGAACCCCGACGATGCCTTCGTGGCGATTGCCCATGCCACGCCTCGGCCCTCGATGGGCGGCAGCGCGGTGGTGAACGAAGACGGCGACACGCCCGGCCGCGCCTATCACTTCCGCCAGTCGTGGATCCGCCACAAGCTGAAAGCCAGCCCCGCGCAGCTCCGGATCATGCATGTGGAAGGCGACAGCATGGCACCGACCCTGCTTGGCGGCGACGCGGTGCTGGTCGACATGACGCGCCAACTGCCCAACCCGCCCGGCATCTTCGTGCTCGACGATGGCATGGGGCTGGTTGCCAAGCGGCTTGAGCATATCCCGAACAGTGACCCGCCTGCCGTCCGGGTAATTTCGGACAACAAGCTGTATCCCGAGTACGAACGCACCGCGGAAGAGATCCGCATCATCGGCCGCATCCGCTGGTTCGCCCGGGAGATATGACGATGGGCATTGCCAAGATCAGCACCGCTTCCACAGAAGGACAGAAGCCCTTCCTGCTTGGCCACCTACGCGCTGTTCCAACCCCAAAAATAAAAGGCGCCCGCGAGATTTCTCTCCGGGCGCAGATCTGCGACTATTTAAACATGCGTCAAGAGGGGCAGGGTTGTCAACGTGGTTTTCTGTTTGTTTGCTGAGGGATGCACGAAAGGGAGTCACTGACTTGAAGCCAAATCCGTGCAGAGTTTCACCAAAGTGGCAACTATTTGCGCTGCCCTTTGGCTCAATTTTACTCTGCCGTTTGACAACCGTTCTGCTCGATGCCCTGGCCCGGTATCACGGCCCTGCACTGGGCCGATCCGTAGCGGCCTGGCGCCAGCCCCGCAGACCTGAGCCCCGTTTCCCCTCCGATTTTACGGAGAGCCCGTGGGTTGATTTTTGGGCCTATGCGGCGAGCTTTTCTAGTCTCATTTTCATGGCAAACTCTTCCGGTGGGATATTACCGAGGGCGGAATGGGGTCTGTGTTGGTTGTAATCCTCCTTCCATGCGGCGATTTCGCTGCGAGCGTCGGTCAGGGTCGAGAACAGCACTTCGTTCAGAAACTCATCCCGGAACCGTCCGTTGAAGCTCTCGATAAAGCCGTTCTGCATGGGCTTTCCGGGTGCGATATAGTGCCAATCGACGGTCGTGCGCTGGCACCAGGACAGGATAGCGGTCGAGGTAAATTCCGTGCCATTGTCGCTGACGATGGTGTTCGGGCGACCACGTCGTGCGATGATCGCGTCCAGTTACCTTGCAACCCTTGAGCCTGACAGACACGTATCCGCGATCAGCGTCAGACATTCGCGGGTGAAGTCATCTACGACCGCCAGAACCCGGAACCGGCGGCCATCGGTAAAGGCGTCACTGATGAAGTCGAGACTCCAGCGTTGATTTGCGGCACTCGGCTGAACCATCGGGCGCCTTGTTCCCAAGGCTCTTTTGCGCCCGCCACGCTTGCGAACCTGCAGCTTCTCTTCCCGGTAGAGCCTGCGCAACTTCTTGAGATTCATCACGATCCCCTGCCGTTCCAGCATGATATGGATGCGCCGATAGCCAAATCGCCGCCGCTCGGCGGCAACAGCCTTCATGGCTGCCCGCTCAGCGGCATCGTTAGGACGGATGCTGCGATAGCGCACACCCGACCGATCCACCGCCAGCACCTCGCACGCCCGACGCTGGCTCACCCCGTGAACGGCCACGACATGTGCCACCGCATCCCGCTTTACATCGGGCGCTACCATTTTTTTGCAGCGACATCCTTCAGGATTGCCATGTCGAGCATCGCCTCGGCCAACAGCTTCTTCAGTTTGGCGTTCTCGTCTTGCAGCGACTTCAGACGTTGAGCCTCTGAAACATTCATGCCGCCAAAACGAGCTTTGTATTTATAAAACGTCGCCGAGCTGATGCCGTGTGCGCATTCCACGGAAGATGGGCATCGATTCCACGGGATCGCGGGCACTCATTCCACGGCATCGCGGGCAGCTGATCTGACCGACGGTTTCATGGAGTCAGGCTTGTGCTGACAGGTC